>JBLHEU010000052.1:0-17051 GCA_047614525.1 Bacteroidia bacterium
ATATTGTTCAAATACTTGCAGCTTCTGTGTCTAATCCGGCTGAAACTCCTCGCGTTTACCGTTCTGATTGCCGCTGAGTTGGCTTCACTTTTATCAATGTTGATTACTCGTGGACTTCCGTTATTTCCGATAGCCTTATTGAGAAACTTCTGGGCAGAACCTTTCATCCTCCGCTTGGTCAGCAGAAAATCAACTGTGTAACCATATTTGTCCACTGCTCGATATAGATACCTGTCCTTCCCTTCTACTTTAATGTAAGTCTCGTCCATTCTCCAACTATCGCAGACACTGCGCTTTCTCTTATGCATATTCGCCTCAATCAAAGGTGAGAATTTGAACACCCAGCGTTGTAGAGTAGAATGATCAACCTTCACATCTCTTATTCTGAACAGTTCTTCAACATCTCGATAGCTCAAAGTGAACCGTAACTTGAAATAAACTGCCTGAAGAATGATTGCTTTGGGAAATCTGTGATGCTTGTACATTCTGGTGGTGTTTGGTTGAAGCCAAATCTAAACCATCATGATTTTGCAAGATTAACGCGACAGAACCATTCAATCCGCTTTTACCAATTTCTGAAAGATGTTCTGATTTTCTGTGCGAATTTGGATGTAGTAAATCCCATTTGCCCAGCCTGTTGTGTTAAGAACGATTTTGCTTCGAGACGGGCTTACTTCAAGCACTCGTTTCCCGCCAGCTTCCATTACTACAACAGATGTTAACTCCGTAACAGAAATGATGGTCACTTCGTCAGTAAAAGGGTTTGGATAAACATTTAACACTGAACGGATTTCAGCAATTCCTACCGCAATCCAACTGTAGGAGTCAGATAGCGAGCTACATCCGTTTTCATCGGTTATCTCAACGGTATAATCCCCTGTAGATAATGGATTGAAGTTCATGGAATTTGCATCCGTAATTAGTTCACCATTGAGATACCATTGGTAACCGAAAGCGGTTGTTGATTCTAGCTCAGAACCGTTTAAAGAAATGGTTGATTGGGAAGGAGAGAGGTTAACTGAAACGGAGACTTCATCAGAATCAAAACAATTGTTTTGGTCTGTTCCTACGACAGAGTATGATTGCGTTTCAGTTGGTTCAACAGTAATTGAAGTTCCGGCTTCTTGCGTCCTCCATTCGTACGAATCGGCACCAGAAGCAGCGAGCACAGCCGTTTCTCCAAGACAAATTTCTTCATCCAACCCAGCAGAAACCTGCGGGTTAGGGTTCACTTGAATTACCACTTCATCGCTTGCATTGCCACAGCTATTGGTAGCAGTAACTGTATAGGAAGCGGTTTCGGTTGGCGATACTTCTAATTCAGAAGTTGTGGCACCACCTGGTTGCCATTCTACCAAATCGTCACTGCTAGCGGACATCGTTATAGACCCGCCTTCGCAAATTTCCATACCATCAGAAGCAGTTACAGTAGGAAGCGGGTTTACATCTACCGTTATTTCATCCGTTGCATCTCCACAAACATTAGAAACCGTTACGGTATAAGTGGTTTGAGTGCCAGGGCTAATCGAAATCTCATCTGTGGTTTCACCTCCAGGACTCCATAAATATGAATCAGCATCTGTGGCATTCGATGCAATTGTTACCGGCTGACCTTCGCATAAGTTGTTTTCTCCAGTAATTGTTACAGTCGGATTTGGATTAATGGTAGCCACAACTTCCGTTCTATCCGTTGAGCAGCCAATTTTCTGAACCTCCCAATCATAGAAGAAATAGTAGAAATCGTTGCCGGCCGTACTGGTTGTAATTGATAAGGTTCCCGGAATATCGTACGGATAACTTGGCCCAGTGTTGTTTCTATATAACGCTGGTGCAGCAGCCGTTCCTAATTGCAAATCTGTACCAATTGGCAGGTCAAAATCTAAGTCAATTCTACTTTCGCCATCTGGTATATTGATTGTAGCACTTTGCAATACTGTTCCGCCAGCATTACGTAGTTCAACCGTTCTATCACCTGCGCCAAAAGCATAAACTTTCACCGAAAGCAACGTTGCTTGTTCGAAGCAATCAAAGAGTAAACTTTGAATGTTATTGAATTCACTTCCTGTACCGAAGTTGTTGTCAGGAGCTCCTCCAAAAATGGGGGCTGGAATAATTGAGCTTTCAATAAAGTAAGATGTAGTTGCATTGATATTTGGCGTATTGAAATTAGCACCAGTGTTAACCAAGTTTCCCTTAGAAGCGGCATCAAACCAGTTCAAATCACCAGACCCTGTTGCCGACAAAGACACCGAACCTGAGCCGCACCTTGCTGCGTTTTGAACTGAAGGTGCAGTAGCAATTTCAGCGTTAACCAATGTTCGTTCAGAGATACAACCTGGGGTTGTTATCTGCCAATCGTAGAAGAAATAATAGAAGTCGTTTCCAGCGCTACTGCTGGTAATTGAAACCACATTTGGAACCGTGTACGGGTAAGCTGGGCTGTCGTTATTCCTGAAAAGGTTTGGGCTAGGTGTTGTGCCTAGTTGATAATCAGTACCAGGCTGTACCGTAAAATTCAATGTAACCGTTTGTTCTCCATCGGGGATATTAACTGTGGTGGTTTGAAGCATGTTTCCTGCATCATTGCGCAGTTCAATGGTTCTGTTTCCACCGCCCTGTGCGTAAACTTTAACTGTATTGATTGTAAACGCTTCCAAACAATCGAACATCAAATATTGGTCGCCTTGGAAATTGCCGCCACCTCCAAAGGTGTTGTCATTTGGACCTACACTATATGGTGCTGCAAGAATGGCGTCTTCAACGTAATACGTGGTGGTTGTAGCTATGCTTGGCGTGCTAAAGTTTGAACCAGAACCCAGAATGGAGCCACCGGTAGCTTGACTGTACCATTGCATAGTTCCTGCTCCAGAAGCAGATAAATCAACAGAACCTGGGTCGCATCGAAAACCGTCAGCAGCTGTAGGACCATCTGGCCTGTCTACTGTGATATAGTTGTTTTGCGAAATCACGTTACTGCCGAAGGCGTTTGTTGAGGTTAGCGTGACCGTACAGGAGCCCTCATTAGTATACGTATGTGTTGGGTTTTGATCCGTTGATGTGTTCCCATCTCCGAATTCCCATAGCCAGCTTGTGGCAGCATTTATTGATAGGTCGGAGAAACTAACTAGGCCGTTACATGAATTTCTTGGTCCACCCATAAAGTCTGCTGTTGGTGGAGAATTTGGCTGTTGGCATTCCACGTTAAGGCAAAGCCAGATTCCGTCAAAGAAACATCCGAAGTTTGTCTGATGGTGATTGAACCTCCCGATGAGACAATGGTGCCTCCGTTTGGCAAATTAAACCCATCGTATTGCCCTATTAATGGGCTGTTTGTAGTTGGCCCGTCATAGATGAAAACGTAGTCGTACGTTTCCTCATAACCGAATGAGCTAAAGTTGAGTGTTACCGAAGTTGCTCCTGCCGGAGAAATGGTGGTAACCACATCATCATTGTCATCATAATTCCCGTTTGGACCACCGCTATCATAAAGTGTTCCGGTACACCAAGTAAGCGTTTGAGAACCGTTTGTTGGCATTAAAGCCGTACACGGATTGTTTGAATCGATACTTACAAAATCAACAACCACTTCGGTATCAGTTCCGCAATTATCTCCATCAACATTAAGCGTCACTGTATAGTTTCCTGCGCTTGTGTATGTGTGTGTAGGGTTTACGTCCGTGCTTGTTCCCCCATCGCCAAAACCCCAAGAATAAGAAGACCCATTGTTACTAGAGTTTTCAAAGTTTACCGTAAAAGGCGCTTCACACGAAACGGAAATTCCTGCATAAAACACT
The DNA here is from genome assembly GCA_047614525.1 of Bacteroidia bacterium. Lineage (GTDB taxonomy): Bacteria > Bacteroidota > Bacteroidia > UBA10329 > UBA10329 > UBA10329. The sequence continues at coordinate 3,795 of JBLHEU010000052.1, forward strand.
GCATTAACGGTTGCGTCAAATGCATCTCCAACGCCAACGGCATACCATGCATCCGTACAGGCAATTACTTGCGGAGAGCAACCTCCAAAAAGGTCAATTGCTGATTGAATGGCATAAAAACGAGCATCGGCATATTCAGAAGTTTGTCCTAAGTAAACCGTCAAATTTCGGTACGCAATGGCCTGCGCATCATCTAGGCCAATTCCAGTTACGTTGTAGCTGTCTCCATTGTCGTGGGTTCCATTTTCGCCTTCAACCAAAAAATGTAAAACCACTTATTCTGTACGCCACTGTTGGTGTGAACGCCACCGTTATCTCCAGCACCTGTAGACCAGTTAATTCCTTCATATGTGTCTGGATCTCCAAATTGATTTGGATTACCCATTGAACCCAGCGTGCCTACATCCTCGCCCATTAGCCAATCTCCCGAGGCTGGGTTTGCAATAAACTCAACTGCTGCACCAAAAATATCTGAGAATGATTCGTTCAGTGCACCGTATTCATCCTGATAAATTAGACCCGCACTATTCTCGGTTACTCCGAGCGCCATTTCGTGTCCACAAATGTCTAGCGCAGTTAATGGGTTTCCGTTTCCATCTCCGTAGGTCATTCGCTGTCCGTCCCAAAAAGCGTTGAAGTAATTCTGGTCGAAATGGATGTAACTATTAATCTGCATATTGTTGTTGTCAATACCGTTTCGGCCATGCTCATTTAGGAAATAGTCGTAGGTCATTTCTGCACCCCAATGCGCATCGGTTGCATACTGATCTAAGTTGCCATTTACGTTATTCCAGTTGTTATTGGCATCGGTAAAGTCCACAGCGTTGCCGTAATCCGTTCCTTCATTCATATCGAAGGTTCTCACGCCATTTCCACGTCCAGCTTCGCGAAGCCTGAATCCACCATTAAAGCTGTCTGTAACCTGTTTCAGCGGTACCGTTTGCATCAGCAATATGTATTCTGTGATTTTTAGCAGATTCAGGAGCGGAATTTTCACTCAGGCTTGCTGTGCTATTTGAAATGGTCGCAGGCATTCTTCCGTTAACAGAAGCAACCATATCGTTGGTGCTGTGCGCAAAAGCAAAAGCTCCAAAAACCGCAATTCCGTTCTTAGTTTTTTGATAGTGATGATGCTGAAAACCGAATTTGTCGGCTTCATTTCGTATCAGCATAAATTCAATACCTCTTTCTAGTTTTAAAGCCTTTTTTACCCAAGCTGGAAAATTAGAATAAGGAAATCGTGGCGATTCTTTCAGCCTTACAAAACGTGGTATCGCAGAACCCTTTTCAATTCGAACCATTTCGCTTCCAGAAAGGGGACGATTAGCGGAATTACCGCTTAGGTTTTGGTCGAATGTGCTTTGCCAAAATAGAATTGAAAAAAGAAATTATAACGATAAACGAACTTTCATCAATAGGTTTTTGAGTTCAATTAGAGGTGAGATTGCAACTTTGACACATTTATCTTCGTCAGGTTCTTGTCTAACTCCCGATTTATCATCCTGATTACCTTTGGCACCAACCTCTACAAAAATGGCCAGTTACAACCGTGAGTTAAAACCAGCACCAAAACAACTCTACAGGGAAACAGGATTTGAGTTCGGTTCTTTCGATAACCCGATTCTTAACCCGAATCTGATTGATGCTAAGCGGCCATATAAGTTGCCTTTACCACGGTTGCTAAAATGGATGCAATTGCGAGAGTGGCAGGCGTTTCAAATAAGCAATGGAACTCATTTTGTGATGGTGGCTATTTATAATGCGAAGAAAATTTCGTTGGCGCAGTTCATCGTTTTCGACATCGTTAACAACAAGAAATACCGTTACGAAAAGAAAGTTCTGGCATGGTCTATTCATGTTCCAGATGGATTGTTAGGAACAGAAGCAAGTTACAGAAGCAAGAACTTTAGCTTAATTGCTAAACACGATTTAAAGGGTAATCTGCTTGATCTTTCGGCATCGATTAAAAACATGAAAGGCTTGCCAGACGTTGAGGCAAATTTCACTGGTTTACACGATACTTCGCAGTTTGAGCCAATGGTGGTTTGCATGCCATTCTCTGAAAAACGAGCTATGTATTCGCATAAATGTTTGATGCCAGTTTCGGGAAGTATTCAGTTTGGAAAGGACGTAATTTCGTTCCCAGATAAGATTAGTCAGCTCATTATAGATGACCATAAAGGCTACTATCCTTATCCAACCATTTACGATTGGGTAACCGGTATGGGGCGAGACGGAAATGGGAATATGGTCGGTTTCAATTTCACGGATAATCAAATTTTGGATCACGAAGTGAACAACGAAAACTGCCTGTGGCAAGATGGTGAGTTAACAACTTTGCCGCCCATCAAGGTTACTCGACCAGAAGGCTACAAAGGCAGTTGGTTTGTACGAGATAACTACAGCATGGTAGACCTTGAATTCCGCCCAGTAATTCACACGGCAGTTGACGTAAATTTGCTGATTATGCGAAGCAAGTACCAAGGCCCGTACGGCTTTTTTAATGGGTTTATTAAGAATAAAATGGGGGAGAAGGTTGAGATAAAGGAGATGTTTGGAATGGGTGAAGATTTCTACCTAAGAGCTTAATGGCATCATTAGTCAACAACATCATTGATAAACTGCTTTCGGTTGCTTGGCGACTAATGGATTTGCCGGTTTATCTGCTGGTTTTACTCATTGCTATTTTGTTTATTCCAGCCATTTTAATCTGGAGCAAGACAATTAGTAAAAAGGAGAAAGTTGGCTTTAAAACGATGACAATTGCATTGTTGGGGATTCTAATTCCAATGGCCTTGATTGTTGACTTGAAACTCAAATCGCAAGATTCTGAGATTGAAATCCTCAGCGAGAAATACATGAATTCGTTAAACGCGGAAGTATCCATTACGGGTTCTGAAAAAGTAATCTCGCTAGACACTAAAACGCTCTTAGAAAGCTATATGATTGACCTGAATATTTGGGAGCGTCAAATTCATGAAGCCATTACTTTGGTGACGTTTAAAAAGGAGGCCCCAAAAGCATCATTCTTTCTGGCAATTGTTGATTTAACCTATCCAGGATTAGAACCAAAAATCACATTAGAATACACAGAATGGAAAACGCTAACGAGCGAATTTGCCAAAGCCAATGATTGCATTCTTGCAATTAACGGAGAAGCTGGAGATGGCATTTTTCAAAATTCAGGCTACGGAGAATGGGTCGGAAATTGGGTTTCTGAAGGGAAACCGATAACCATGTTGGATTCCGACCAACGTCCTTTTTTATCATTCAACAAGTATAATAAGGCAACTTATTCTCCCGAAAAGGAGGTAATAACGGAACACAGCGAGGAAATGTACAACGCAATTTGGGGACGTTGGGATTTGCTGGTTGATGGCAAGTTTCCAGAGTTCGAAAATCAGCGCATTTACCCACAGTGCGTCATGGGAATAGATGAATCAGGCGATAAGCTTTACCTCCTAATTGTAGATGGAAAGCGCGAGGAATACAGCAAAGGCTTAAGCTTTGAGGAATGCGCCAAACTGCTAAAGGAATTAGGTTGCCACAATGCAATGGCTTGCGACCAAGGTGGTTCGGTTTGTATGTATGTTGAGCCTATGAAAGGAATCATTAATCGCCCAGCTGATAATGACGGTGAAGAGCGTGTGGTTTATACTCATTTTGGAATAAAAGTGCCATGAAAAACGGTTGGTTTCTACTACTTGGGATTGCTATAATCCTAACTTCTTGCGATATAGAATTGCGGGAAATACTTGTTTCTGGCGAAAAGCTAGAATACAAGAACGACTCAACTTTCGAAGTAGAATATTTCGTGTCGCGCTTGCCAATTGTAGTACTGGAAACCGAAGGTCAAGAAATTCTGGATGAGCCTAGAATTAGTGCTAAAATGGGCATCATTGATAACGGCAAAGAACGCTTCAATGGAAATTGGAATAAGTTCACAGACTTTGAAGGAAACGTAAGTATTGAAAGGCGCGGGTTCACTTCTCAGAATTTCCCAAAACTGCAATACGCGTTTGAAACACTTGATGAAGAAGGCATTCCTGAAAATGTAGAGTTACTCGGTTTCCCGATGGAGAATGATTGGATTCTGCATGCACCTTACAGCGACAAATCAATTATCAGAAATGTGCTCATTTACGGATGGTGGGAAGAATTAGGTCATTACGCTTCGCAAACCAAATTTTGTGAGCTCCTTCTCAATGGACAATACCAGGGAATTTACATTCTTATGGAGCAAATTAAATGGGATAAACACCGCGTTGATATTACCAAAATTGATGCTGACGATAATATGGGTGATTCGTTAACGGGAGGCTACATCATCAAGATTGACAAGCCGATTGGTGGCGATGGAGAATTTGATTGGACCACTTCCATCGACACATTTCAAAATGTAAAGGCAAATGTTTCATTTCAGTACGACTACCCAAATGACGATGAAATTACCAATGACCAGCAGGCTTACATTCAGTCATACATCAAAGATTTGGAAACGACATTGCTAGGGGAATCTTTTAGCGATGAACAGGAGGGCTATCGAAAATATGTTGATGTAAATTCCTTCATCGACTTCTTCATTATTCAAGAATTGGCGCATAATGTAGATGGGTACAGAAGCAGTACATATCTTCATAAAAAACGAGATTCCGAAGGGGGAAAGCTATTTGCTGGCCCTGTATGGGATTTCAATTTGTCTCTTGGAAATACAACAGGTTGTGAAGGCGAAAAAACCGAAGGTTGGGCATTGGATCATCCATGCGATCCAACCGTAATTCCATTTTGGTGGAGAAGAATGCATCAAGACTCTGCGTATAAAGCACAACTCGTAAATCGTTGGGTTGAATTGAGAAACGGACCTCTCAGTAATGAAAATCTACTTGCAGATGTAGACGGCCAAGTTTCGGAACTCGGGCAGTCTGTCGATAGAAATTTCACACGCTGGCCTATTCTCGGAACAGAAATTTGGCCGAACGATTTTGTAGGTGAAACACATAAGGAGGAAATAGATTTCCTGAAAGATTGGTTATTGAAACGAACTAAATGGATTGATGAGAACATCAATTCTTTGTAAACGCAACCTATTGTTAATTTCAATGTTTCCAAATTGTTAACGTCCTAATTTTGAATCGACATATTCTTCTTCTCGCATTTTCTGTTTTTAGCCTAAATCTTGTTGCTCAAGTAGACCATTGGGAAACCGTGGTTTACGATGATTCCGACTGGAATTACATCGTGCCGACAGCGGCTGTGCCAGCAACTTGGTCAGAACCAACATTCGATGACTCTTCTTGGGGTACAGACATTGGCGGCTTCGGTTATGGTGATGGCGATGATAATACTACGGCCGTTGGAACTTCGGTTTTTGTACGTCACATCTTCAACATCACAAACCTCTCAGATATTGAGCAGGTTTTGCTGCATATAGATTATGATGACGGTTATGCAGCTTATTTAAATGGAACAGAAATATCAAGAAGGAATCTCGGTACAATCGGAGTTCCAACACCATACAATGAATATACGCCTGGAGAACGCGAAGCCTATCTATATGCTGGTGGGACACCAGAAGGAGTTGAAGTTTCGCTATCAAATTTTGTGAACGGAGCCAACACATTGGCAGTTCAAGTACATAATAGAACAGCAGGGTCTTCAGACCTCACTTGTCGTCCGTTTTTAAGCATCGGAACTACGTCTTCAAATACAGTTTACGGCCCAACTCCTACATGGTTTAGTCCACCAGTGCCGCCAACACCGCTTAATTCGCACCTTCCAATTGTTGTACTTAACACTTCCGGACAGACTATTCCTGACGAGCCAAGAATTGTAGTGCACATGGGGATTGTTGATAATGGTGCGGGAAACATGAACTCAGAGGCCGACCCATTCAACGATTATGACGGCCTTATAAATATTGAAAGAAGGGGGTCTAGTTCGCAAGGTTTTCCAAAGAAGCAATATGCGCTAGAGACACAAGACGTGGCTGGAAACTCGCTGGATGTGTCTCTTTTAGACCTACCAGTTGAGAACGATTGGATTTTACATGCGCCTTACAGCGACAAGAGCCTAATGCGCAATTATCTCACTTACAATTGGTGGCGAGATATGGGTTGGTATACCACCAGAACTAAATACTGTGAGGTGATTCTTAACGGAGAATATCAAGGTGTTTACATTTTGATGGAGCAAATAAAATGGGATAACGACCGTGTAGATGTTGAAAAGCTTGATAGCGATGACAACGCTGGAGACCCCCTTACTGGCGGGTACATTTTAAAGGTTGATAAGACTACCGGAAGCGGTCAAATTGATTGGTCTTCGCACATAGACACGTTCCAAGGACTCCCGAAAACCACCAGCTTTCAGTACGATTATCCGAACCGAGACGAGATTACGCCTGAGCAAGAAACGTACATTCAGCAATACGTGTATGATTGGGAGCAATCCTTACTAGACCCAACTTACACCGATGCCGAGATTGGCTACAGAAAGTATGTTGATGTGAATTCTTTCATCGACTTTTTCATCATTCAAGAACTCACCAAAAATGTTGATGGCTATAGACTTTCTACCTACCTGAATAAGCAACGCGATTCACGCGGAGGTAAACTTCAGGCTGGCCCTGCCTGGGATTTTAACATAACGCTTGGTAATGCAGATTACTGCGAAGGAGGCGAAACCGAAGGCTGGGCACTCGACTTTCTTTGTAATCCAAACGTTATTCCGTTTTGGTGGGAGAGAATGAATCAGGATCCCGTGTATTGGAATCAAGTACAATGCCGCTGGTTAGAACTGCGTTCAGGGCTACTGAGTTGGGAGAGTATTACTGCCCAGATTGATGAAAACGTAGAACATTTGGGTGATGCCACAACCAGAAATTTTGAGCAATGGGATATACTTAATAGCCATGTTTGGCCAAACAATTATGTTGGTGGAAGTTATACTGCCGAGATATTTTACCTTAAACAATGGCTGTCAAACAGAATCGGTTGGTTAGACGCAAACATTGGTCAACCAACACTGAGTTGCACCTCGGGCTTGGCCAGTTCGGTTACCATTTCGGAGATAAACTACAACTCAAACGATACTATAGATACACACGATTGGTTTGAGTTAGAGAACCTTACTTCAGAAACGTTGGATGTTTCGTTTTGGTCGGTTTATGATGGAAATGAGTTTAATACCTACACATTTCCAATGGGCACGTACATTTTGCCAGATAGCTTTTTGGTGGTCATGAAAGATGAAGCTGATTTTGTAGCTATTCATCCAGATGTGACCAACAGTGTAGGGTCGTTAACTTGGGGATTAGGAAACGGGGGAGATGAAATTACAATCCGTGATTTTTCTAACGACTTCGTTCTTTCTGTTGATTTTGATGATGATTCGCCATGGCCAACAGCGCCAGATGGCAACAGTCAAACACTCGAAAAGTGGGATTGGGCAACCAATTTAAATGACCCAGCTAGTTGGCACGATGGCTGTCCGGGTGGCTCTCCAGGCCGAGCATTTACTCTCTGCTCTGGTGTTGGTATTGATGAGGCCGATGCACGTTTATTTTCAATGTATCCGAATCCAGCAACTACTGTGTTTTGGGTTGAGTTGAACGAGAAATCTACTGTTTCAATTTACAACTCATCTGGCCAAAAGATGTTGGAGAAAGCACACAATTCTGGTAGAACAGAAATCAATGTTTCTGCTCTATCTAGCGGCCTTTATTTGGTTGATTTAGTTACCGAATCTAACCAGCGATTTACACAGCGATTGATTGTTAAATAAACTCTCCTATTAGGTTGTTCAACTAATCATTCAATTCAATAATTTTATTGCATCTAAAATCTGATTGCCTCAGCGCGTTAAAAAATGTCTTGGACTAATTACCACAGCCACACAAATTTCTGTGATGGCACCCACCCAGCAGAAGATTACATCCGTAAAGCACTTTCATTAGGAATGCCCACTTACGGTTTTTCATCACATGCACCCATTCCCTTTTTCAATTGTACATGGGCCATGAAAATGGATGACCTCGAAGGATACTGTGATGAAATTTACAGTCTGAAACAGAAATACGAAGGGAAAATTGAAATACTCCTTGGTTTGGAAGTAGATTATATCCCAGAAAAAATGGGCCCTACGGCTGATTTCCTTCAAACCGCAGGGTTGGATTATACAGTTGGGTCTGTTCACTTCGTGGATGCGTTTACAGGAGGTAAAGGCTGGGAAATTGACGGAACCTTAGAGACCTTCACAAAAGGCTTGCACGAGATTTTTAAAGGCGATGTAAAAGCCGCTGTTAAAAGGTATTACGAGCTAACGCGAGAAATGGTTGAGGAGGATTGCCCAGATATTATTGGTCATCTCGACAAGATTAAACTGCAAAACCTTAAGAAGGAGTTTTTCAAGGAAGATGAAAAATGGTACCGAGATGAGGTGATGAACACGTTGGAAGTAATCGCCAAAAAAGATGGCGTTATGGAGGTGAACACACGCGGTTTGTACAAGAAGAAAGCAAACGAAACCTACCCAAGTACATGGGTGTTGGAAGAAGCATTGAAGCTTGATATTCCAGTTCAGATTAACAGCGATGCACACGCCCCAGATGAAATTCTTGGAGAGTTTGAAACAACGGCTGAGCTCTTGTTAAATGTTGGTTATGACGCTTGCGTTATTCTCATTGATGGAGAATGGGCAGAAGTGGGTCTTACCAAAGAAGGCTACGAAATCTGATTGTTTAACCAGAGAGTTCGCAAAGGAGGCAGATAAATTCAGAGCCTTTTCGGTTCAATTACGGAGATAACTGGCCGATTTCCCAATCATCTCCATTCTTAGAATAAACAAACCTATCGTGTAAACGACTTGGGCGACCTTGCCAAAACTCTACACGCGTAGGTTTAACCGTAAAACCTCCCCAATGCGGAGGTCTTGGAACATCCGCACCTTCAAACTTTTTCTTGGCGGCTTCTAATCCTTTGGCCAGTTCTTCAGAACCTGAAATGTGCTGGCTTTGTGCCGATGCCCAACCACCTAATTGACTTGCGCGAGGGCGTTTGCTCCAATACAAATCAGATACTTCTGTAGAAGCCCTTACAACCGTTCCTTCTACACGGATTTGCCGCTCTAATTCCGTCCAATGAAAGTTGAGAGCCACATTGGGGTTGGCTTCAATCTCCTTGCCTTTGTGGCTATTGTAATTGGTGTAAAACACAAAACCGCCAGCCTCTACATCTCGCCAATACACAATGCGCGAAGAAGGCTTTCCATCCTCCCCAACAGTAGAAATACACATAGCATACGGGTCTAGAATTTGCGCGTTTACCGCCTCTTCCATCCAACTAGCAAATTGCTCCATAGGGTTGTTGTGCAACAATTCACGCGTAAGGGGTTTGCTGGCAAAATCTCGCCTAACGCTGTTTATATAATTACGGACTTCTTCTAGACTCATCCCTACAAATGTAAGTCGGACGTATCAATTGAAATGGATTTGTTCTATTTGTACCCATGAGTTCAAAACTTCTCATCATTGGCACCGTTTTTCCCGAACCGAATTCTTCGGCAGCGGGAAGTCGGATGTTGCAGTTAATTGAGCTTTTGCAACAGCAAGGTTGGGCAATCACATTTGCAAGTGCTGCGGCCGAAAGTGAGTTTGCGGTTAACCTTTCTGCTATTGGCGTTAAGCAGGTCTCGGTAAAGATGAACTGTTCGTCTTTTGATGAATTCGTTAAGGAACTCAATCCTCAAATGGTGCTTTTCGACCGCTTTATGACAGAGGAACAATTCGGTTGGCGCGTAGCAGATAATTGCCCGAATGCGTTACGTGTGCTTGATACGGAAGACCTGCATTGTCTGCGCCACGCACGGCATCAAGCATTAAAGGAAAACCGAGAATTTGTTCAGTCAGATTTACTGAATGAACATGCCAAGCGTGAGATTGCAAGTATTTACCGTTGTGATGTTTCGCTCATCATTTCTGAGTACGAAATGGCGTTGCTAAAAACGGGTTTCAAAGTAGATGAAGCGTTGCTGCATTACTTGCCGTTTATGCTCAATCCAATTTCTGAAATCGACCAAAAAGCGTGGCTGAAATTTGATGAAAGACAGCATTTTGTCACCATTGGAAATTTCTTGCATCCACCTAATTGGGATGCAGTTCAATACTTAAAGTCTACTATTTGGCCGCTTGTCAGAAAGCAACTTCCTGAGGCTGAAATGCATGTTTACGGAGCCTACACAACAAATAAGCATAGTCAGTTACATTCCAAAAAAGACGGCTTTCTCATTCTCGGTAGAGCGGAAGATGCCATGGAAGTAATTGGCAAAGCCAAAGTGCTTTTGGCGCCTTTGCGTTTTGGCGCTGGATTGAAGGGTAAGTTGGTAGAAGCGATGCAATGCGGCACTCCAAGTGTTACCACCAAAATTGGGGCAGAAGCCATGCATGGACACCTACCATGGAGTGGGGAAGTGGCCGATACACCAGAAGACTTCGCGCAAGCGACAGTTAAACTTTACACCGATGAATCTGCTTGGGAAACTGCTCAAATAAATGGCGTTTCCATTATCAATCAAATCTATCCGAAAGAAAAGTTGGGAACTGAATTCATCCAACGGATAACTGAACTACAATCCAATTTAGTAGGCCATCGACAGGAGAATTTTATTGGTTCTATGCTTATGCACCATACCATGCGCAGCACGGAGTTTATGAGCCGCTGGATAGAGGCGAAGAATAGGTAGGGGTTTGCCGTGGCAAACCAGGATCAATAGAAAACCGCTATTTCATCCAAGCCTTTTCGCCTTAAAACAGGTACTTCTGCATCATCGGTTGGGTAACCAACAGGTATGAGCAGAAACGGTTTTTCATTGGCCGGTCGCTCTAACACTTTGGCTAGAAAATTCATAGGGCTTGGCGTATGCGTTAGCGCAACCAAACCTGCGTTATGAATAGCCGCCAGAAGAAACCCAGTTGCTAGGCCAACACTTTCTGTCGCGTAATAATTGTTCTTCTTTTCGCCATCAACCAATTCGTAAGACCTTTTCATCACAACAATAATCCAAGGGGCAATTTCCAAGAATGGCTTTATGTGGTCCGTTCCGAATGGTTTTAAATCTTTCAACCAGCGGTCGGCCATTCGGCCATGGTAGTTTTCGTATTCCTCTTTTTCTGCCGCTTCTCGAATTTTTGATTTTATATCCGCAGAACTAATAGCGCAGAATGTCCAGGGTTGTTGATGCGCTCCTGAAGGCGCTGTTGAAGCTGTTTTAATGATGTTCTCAATCACTTCCTTCGGCACAGCTGTATCGGAGAAATGCCTCAGCGACCTTCTTTTATCCATGTATCCGTAAAATTGGCTGGCGCGATTCCGTGTCTCTTCTTCAGAAAAATTTCGTGACTCAAATGGAATAAATCCTTCGGTGCTGTTGCTCATAATTGGTGGTTTGAATGCTGAAACTACTACAAACAACCCTATCATTTGCCGCAAATACGACTGAATGAAATTCGGAACAAAAGCGGTACACGCTGGCGTTAAGCCAGACCCAGTAAGTATGACCCATGCAGCGATTCCGAAGATAGAGCGTGAGAAAACAGGTGTGGTTGATTCATTAATTAGATTGAGCATTGGTGTGGAAGATGCCGAATATTTAACTGCCGATTTGGGCGAAGCACTAGGTTAATCAAAACGTAGTCTTGCCAACGGTTTTCCCCCTTTTTGGGGAGTATATTTGTGTTCAATCCAAATTGAAAAATGAAGAATTCTGTATTGCTTTTTCTTGCCGTTTGTTTGGCAACACTTAACACGAATGCTCAAAATGCACATTGCGGTTTTGATGAACATTTAGACAGAATGCTGGCCGAAGACCCTTCTGGAATTCAGGTTATAAAGGGGCGTCAGGCTAAAGCTTCGGAAATTACACGAGGCCGTTTGGCTGGAGAAGTAGAAAGAGCTGGTGGGCCGAGAATCATTCCAACCGTTTTTCACGTCATTCATCAAGGAGGAAACGAGAACATTAGCAAGGAGCAGATTGAAGATCAAATGCGAATCTTGAATGAAGATTTTAGCAGAACGAATGCAGATGCGGCCAATACAAGAGATGAATTCTTGTCAGTAGCTGCAAACCCAAATATCGAATTCCGATTGGCAAAATTAGACCCGCAAGGGAACTGTACTGATGGAATTGTTCGAGTTTGGTCTCCGTTGACAAACAACGCTACTGACGATGTTAAAGCAGTAAGCTATTGGAACAGTGACGATTATTTTAATATTTGGCTGGTTAATACAATAGATAATGATGGTGAGCAAGGGACGATTTTGGGATACGCACAATTTCCTGGGTTTGGCAGTGCTGCTACAGATGGCGTAGTTGTTCGGGCCGATTATACTGGCGGTATTGGCACTGGCGCAAGCAACGGAAGCCGAGGAAGAACACTTACCCATGAAGCGGGGCATTGGCTTGGGTTACTTCATACTTTCCAAGGTGGCTGCAATGGCGGGTTCTTTGGAGAAACGATTGACGACACACCACCGATTGCAGAAGCCACGCAGGGAGGCTGTCCGCACAATGCTAATACCTGTAGCAACGATAACCCAGATTTGCCAGACATGGTTGAAAACTACATGGATTACACCAACGGTTCCTGTCAGAACATCTATACCCTTGGTCAGAAAGACGCGTTTGATGCCGTTCTATCAGGTTCTAGGTCTAACCTTGTTTCCACCAGTAATCTAAACTCAACAGGCGTTCTTTTAGCCGATAATCCTTGTGCACCAATTGCACAATTCTTTGCGCAGGATAGAATTGTTTGTGCTGGACAGAACATCAGTTTCGAAGACGCTTCTTTCAACGGTACGCCAACTACATACAGCTGGGATTTGACTGGAGCTACTCCAGATCAATCTAGCGATGCAAGCCCAACCGTGGTTTACAATGCGTCTGGTGTTTATTCCATTACCATGAATGTGAGCAATGCACAAGGAGGCGACTCATTTACACACACCGATTACATAACCGTACTACCAAGCGAAGCGGCCGTTCAAAGCTATTTCAGTTTCGAGGGATTTGAAGAAACCGAAGAAGATTACATTGTCATTTCAGACAATTTTGGAAGCACATGGCAAGAAAACGATGCAGCTTTTACCGATAGCAAAAGCATCATGCTAAATAACTTTAACGGTAACCCTCTAGATAGTGAAGATGAGTTCCAGTTAGCCTCCGTTAACCTAACACAAATGAACGACCCAGACTTGTATTTCCGTT
>JBLHEU010000053.1:0-16982 GCA_047614525.1 Bacteroidia bacterium
GTAATCGTGCTGGTTTTAACGAAACTGGTAGCAACAAACTTTATATAGACAACAGCAATACAGCATCTCCTCTTATTGCAGGTGATTTCGCTACGAACGAACTTCAAGTAAATGGTACATTAAATGTAAACGGAGCGTACGACCTTCCAACCGCTGATGGTGCTGTGAGTGGTTATGTTATGACTACCGATGCTGCAGGTACAGTTGCTTGGTCTGACCCTGGCCTTACCGGAGATATCACTTCCGTTATTGCAGGAGATGGACTTGTTAATGGAGGAACAACAGGAGATGTTACCCTAGATGCAAACCCTGACAACAGCACTATTGAAATTGTTGCTGATGCCCTACAAGTAAAGGCTGATGGAATTACAGCTACACACATTGCAACTAATGCCGTTGGACCAGCAGAGATTGCAGCTAATGCTGTTGGATCAGCAGAGATTGCAGCTAATGCAGTTGGTACCAGCGAAATAGCTGACAACAGCATTGATGCTATCGACATCAACACTAGTGCTGTTACCACAGATGAAATTCTCAATGCCACTATTCTTCCTGAAGATGTAGACCCTACTGCAGGCACAGCAAACCAAGTGCTTGCTATTATAGGCGGTGTTGCAGCATGGAGCGATCCAGCAACACTGACCAGCTCATTGCAAGATGGTGTGATAACCGGACCGGCTGACACCAAGATTACCGTGGATGATGCTGCCTTTAGCAATGAAGATCACATTAGAATGACCACCGATGGTACTGAACGACTGACCATTGACAATGCAGGTAAAGTTGGTATTGGAACCAACACCCCAGACAGAAACCTACACGTAGCAGGTGCTGCAAATAACCCAGGTAAACTTCTTATTGCCAGAGGCTTAGGGGCAACGGTTGCTGGTGATGTATTAGGTGAACTGCAGTTTGACAGTGAAACAAATACAGCCAACTCAACCGTGGATGCCAGTGCTCTGATAAGGGGTATTGCATCCGAAACGCATGGTAATAGTAACAAGGGGGGGCATATGGCTTTCCTTACCAAAAATGGCGGTGGTGCATCAGGTAGTGCGGCCGCTTCTGAAAGAATGAGAATTACCGAAACTGGTAATGTGGGGATTGGAACCACCGCACCACTTGGGGATGCTGGCGACCTTACACTGGGAGCTGCCAACGGTACACGTGGAGATTTATATCTGTATGGATCTACTGCAGGAAAGCACTCTGAGATTAAAACTACCAATGGTAATTTGCATATAGATGCGGGTTTTGGTACCGGAGGAGATAATGGAATTTATCTCAACTATTATCAGGGTACTGCTGGTGCATCTATATACTTGGGAACCGGACCCACTAAACAAAGTGTTCGTTTTAATACCAGCGGTATTTGGAGAACAGATGGTTATGTTGGTATAGGAACCACCAATCCAGGTCAAGCATTAGAGATACAAGGAACTGCTAGGATAAGCAACCTTGACCAAAATGCAAACCGAATTGTAATGGCAAATGCAAATGGCGACTTGTATCCAAGTGCTTCGTTAGTTGGTACTGGTTTAGGCGATAACCTTGGGAACCATAGTGCCACTACAACACTCCAGATGGGTAATCGTGAAGTTAACCAGGTTACTTATCTGGATATAACAGCGGGCAGTGATTATGGTGTCAGGTTCTGGGACGGTAGCGATAGTTATAAAATTCAAATGGGCAATGACCAACAAGATTATGGTTGGGTAACTGATTACTCAATCCATAGTAACATGAATGACCAACCTAACAGAGGTTGGACATGGGGTTACAGTGATGCCAATGTGCAAACCAGTTTGAGTACAGAGGGACATTTCAGGACTAGGGGTGTTGTGTATGCAGAAAACTATGTGAGAAGTAATAACGCTTACTACTCTGATGGAAATGTGGTGATTGATGATAATGGTGGATGGCACAGAACTTATGGCAATACAGGATGGTACAACCAAACCCATGGTGGTGGAATCTATATGACAGATAATACATGGGTGAGAACATATGGGAGTAAGAACTTTTACTGCGACCAGCAAATACAAGCGGGAAGCCTAGTGCGATCGCCTACTTTTATTGACCTTAATGATTCCTATTACTTTTTAGACCCAAATAGCTGGTCTAGAACTACTGGTGATTTCTGGATAAGCCATAACGGAGGTCAGGTTAAAGTTGGTCATAACTATTCGCCAAATTATTGCGTTGGTGGAAACTACAGCTATTCTTGTGGATGGAATGGATGGAGCACTTGCTGGGCGTATAACCCATGTCTAACTACAAATTGGCATGATAAACTTACTGTCTATGGTCAAGCAAGGGCTTATTCTTGGGCAGGTTGGTCTGATGGCAGATACAAGAAGAATGTATCTACCATAGAAGGCGCTGTAAGCCTGATAAAGCAAATGCGCGGTGTAACTTATGATTGGAAAGAGCTTACTACTGCTAACGAGGATGCTCAGAAGTACGGCAAGGGAGAATATGTAGATCAATCTACTCCTTACCAAGGCATGCGATCGGATATGGGTGTAATAGCTCAAGAATTGCAAAAAGTATTGCCTAATTCGGTTAAAGAAAGTGATGTTACTGATGATGAAGGAACTCTTCAAGGAACTCAGTTTGCTGTTGACTATGACAATATTATCCCCGTGTTGATTGAGGCTATTAAAGAGCAACAAGCAATGATTGAGGAGCTGCAAATGATGGCAGGGCTTAATGCTGGGTCAGGCATGTCAGAAGTTGGAGGTTTATCTCAAGATGCTTTAGTAAATGGCATGCTGGAAAAGGCAGCTACCATGGACGCAGACGTTCAGGAAAATGTAAAAGGTTTAGTTCAAGCTATCCGAGATGGAAAAGTTCAAATGAACGCAGAGCTTAGAAGAGAGATGAACGATTTTATCATCAACGGGACTATTCCACAGAAGTAAACTGAAAATCTTTTCAGCACTAACAAAAAGGTGAGGTTAATCCCTCACCTTTTTGTTTTTAGTTTAACTGTAATTAACGCTCCCATGTTTTCAGCTGGCTAAATTCCGACATCCATAGTGGGCTCGTCATGTATACCGCCTAGCGCACGACCATAAACAGCTTTGCGCTTAAATTCATTAAGAAAAAACGACCTAAACGACCCTTTAGAACTTCTATTGAGAATCATCTTTTCATCAGTGCGATTTGCGAGAATTATAGATGATATAGCATGTAAATGCTAGTTACACGTGGGTGGTTTAATAACGGAGAGGTTTTTAGCGTTTGCGGATGGTGAGAATAGCAAATACGTTAGTCGTAATTCGAATATGATAAAAATAGTAAGGAGGGTCCTATCACCTTTTTGTTTTCAATCGCTTAACAATTAAATCACCCATTTTTTTTCCGGTCACTATTCCGGCTTCTATACCTGTCTTATAATGTATGCCTCCAGGCATGCGACTGTAGGCTGCTTCAACCGATGCTTGCTTGAATGAATCAAACTCCCTGACTCCAAGGCCATAGGGCTCTTCAGAATCATCCGTAAAACGAACATTATCACCAACGAGTTTGGTTAGAATCACTGAAGAGGTAGTAGATATAACGCTATGTGCACTTGGGTGCTCAGGAAACGGTGGAGTTTCTAATATTGGGCTCCAATCCGAATCAATATAAAGGTTGATATATGTTTCTGGTCTGATTAAAGAACTTCGATACTTTTCGTGCCAAGCCAGTAAAAACCCATCATACAACCCAATGCTGGTTACAGCATAAATTTGGGCAACGCGAATAAGAGGGAAGTCAGGTCCAGAGCAAGTAATCTTTATAATATTTAACCAATGCCCACCTGGATTCAATTGTCTGGAAGCAAAATTAAAATGTCCCATAACTTGAGTTTGAACCGGGTTGCAATCCCAAAAAAGAGCGACTTCCCTTTCTGCGGGTTTCAGGTCATTTACAGATTCATAAACTTCATAGGCTTCCTTATAAAAATCACTGGTCTTAACTGTATCAAATGCAACTGGCGGTTCAGTTCGTATCTGGGTTACGGAATCTAATACTAATGGTCTAAGCTTAAACCAATTTGGCTCCAGCGCATCTAGGTATGCGGGTGGTGTTGGTTCCCAAAATTCTGGACCTTTAAACGATGTATATCTTTCAGACTCCTTTACCATCCGATATCCATCCCCTTTTGTCCATTTGGTAAACTCCGACTTCCATAGTTCAGCATACTGCTCTGTTACTTCCTTAACAACCTTATTTAGGTCGGTTCGGTCTCTGATATATGATTGGGTAAAATGATCCAGTAAATGAGTTCGATAAACAAAATCCTTTGCTACTCCCGTATAAACCAAAACCAGTAAATATTGCTCGTCTACATTAGCCAGCCGCTTAAGTTCAAACCCTTTATAGTCTGTAACCTGATTGGCTAATGAAATATAGCTCGGATAGCTTGGCACTAAAATCTCGTACCCCGCCATATTAGTGTAAGCATATATTCTAGCCGCGGCAGGAGGACTAAATCCATCGGTTACAATTACTTCGGTTAATTGCTCATTTAAGGCATGAAACAATTGAGCATCTGATAATTTTTGAGCCGCAGAACGCAAAGTAAAAACGCAAAAGATGGATGCTAAAATTGCGGTTCTAGTTTTCATTTCACAAATAATTTTGTTGTGTACTTGCTTTTATCAACATCATAGCTCAAAAAATAAATTCCAGTTGCCAAATTCCGTACCGATATACTGCTTAACCCAACTGGATAATATGAATGTGTCTTTCCATACAGGTCAACGACCTGAATATTTTGCGCTTTATTCGGTAATTGCACCTCCACCCTATCTGATAGATAAGTAACTAATGGAGGGGTCTCCAGATTGCCACTTCGTAATGGAACACTAACTGGATTTGGCGGGTTTTCATAATAAATACCATCGTAGAATGTACCATGGTAAGCTGTCCAACGCAATGGCTCATCAATTAGCACACCGGTGTTCCACACTTGCACGTCAAAACCAAAATCCGGATCAGCGCTATGGATTTCAATCAATTCAATATCCCCATCATTATCCAAATCATCCAAACTAGCAGAACTTGCTATGTTCAATCCTGGATTATTGACAAACATAGTTTCTATACCCGTTTCATAATGAATTACCGCCTGACCAGCTTGAACTACCCCGTTTGCGGTATCATAAATCTGATATGATATCATTACTTCATCTTTGTCATCTCCGTCTAAATCATAAGCCATGGGAGAGGTAACTTGCAAACCAATGGTGTCTGTCCTAAGAACGTTTCCGTTTGCCCCATCTAACATTATCATTACAGAATAATCATACACTGGCCAAACCCCATGATTGAGTGAGCTTGCCACATCTAATTGACCATCACCATTAAAATCCCCGATTCCTGACACGGCATAGGTTTCAATATCGGAATTGGAAAACGTCCATTCAATCGTCTCCGTGACACCGTTAATCAGTGATATTTTTCCTTCAAAGCCCACTCCAAGAATGTCCAAAGTATTGTCTGAGTTAATATCAGCAAGGACAGGGGGTGCTATGAATCCCTTGCTCTGGCCCTGCATTAATTCGACAGCCCCACTAATATCGTTGGTTTGAAGCTGGGCCAAAGTTGCTTTCCAAAGCGACCCAGGAACAGTCTCTCCTCCTGAGCCGAAGTAGATATACGTATCGCTTGGCGATTGTCCATTAATCACTGTAACAGAACAGTAGGATTCCGCAGTATCTGGCATTATGGCCGAGTTGATGATACTTCCATCGCTTGCATCAATTAGCATAAGAATTCCTGGAGGACGATTTGGGTCTCCAGGAAGAGCCGTTGGGTCACCTCCATTAACAACGACAATATCCCCTAATCCATCTCCTGAAACATCCATAACCTGTTTCGGCTCATAAAACTGCAGCCAACCTGACGGGCCTGATGGTTGCTGATTATCAAAATCCCAAAGTAGGTCACCGGTCAACCCATCGACACAAAACAAATTTGAAAGTCTACCTGCCATCACCACATCCTCATACTCATCGCCATTTATTTTCATGAATTGTGCACTGGCAAACAGTTCCCCTACTCTACTAATCTCCCAAAGAATTGCACCATTTACTCCATTAAGCGCGGTTAGATTTCCAATAGAATCGAACTCTCGACCATCTGCAATTACAACATCCTTAACCCCATCTTGATTAAGGTCCCAGGTTCTAGCTGAAGCAAAAGTGCCAGGTCCAGAAAGATGCGTTTCCCAATGTACGGATTGTGCTCCAGCAACGTTCCGACCGATAATTAGCGCCATTAAGACCTGAATTGACAACACACCTAACCTTAAAAGTATTGCTGGGCGATGATAAATTAAATTATTCATGTTGTGTTAGATTTAGAGAAAAACAAAACTCGTACCTGACCCGTATTACGGGTTTAAAACCTTTATTGATTGCACTTGGTGTTGGTATTGGTATTGGTATTGTAAGATGTAAATCCCAGATGAAGCGTTTTTTATTCTGTAGGTAAGACCGCTTTTCTTTAATGAAATTGGTTTCCCAACTAAATCAAACAACCGAACCTCTTTGGGGGTCTTGGTAAATTTGATTTCAGCCCTATTGTTTTGGTAATAAACACATGGACGTTGAGTCACTAGAGCGACATTAGCTACCTCCACTGGAAATACCAATTCATATATACCATCATAATTTGTGCCGTGGTAAGCCGTCCATTTAAGTGGATTATTTACGGAGTATGGAGTATCCCAAACTTTTAAAGTGTATCCTTCCATGGGGTTAATACTTCTAATCTCCATTAACTCTAGGTCTCCGTCACCATCCAAATCATCCAAAGAAGACGTGCTGGCAATATTGGTAGAAGTTAAATTCATAAATGAAACTTGGACTCCTGTATCAAAATTTAAAATCGCTTGACCCGTTTGAAAAAATGAATTATCTGCGAAGGATAGGATACCCTCATCTTTTCCGTCATTATCTACATCATAAACTAGTACCGAAGAATGCTGCGAACCAATAGTATCCATTCTCATAATTGCGCCTGTGTTGCCTTGAAACATTACTTGTACAGAATAATCGTACGCTGGCCAAGAACCTCGAGCAAAACTTCCAATAACATCTAACTGACCATTTCCATCAAAATCGCCAATTCCTGGAGTCCCATAAACCTCAAACGAAGTATTTGAATACGTCCATTCTATTCCTAAACTTGCTCCATTCACCATAGTCATGGTTCCGTCAAATCCGGCCGCCACTATATCTAAATGGTTATCTGAATTAAGATCCACCAAAACTGGAGGGGCAATAAATCCTTTATCTACACCTTCAATGAGTTCAAAAGCATTAGAGATGTCATTTGACATGAGTTGTTCCAGAGTGGCCATCCAAAGTGAGCCCTTAAGGGTTTCACCTCCAGACCCAAAGTAGATTTTCGTGGTCTCCGGATCATTGCCTTCAACTATAACCACCGAACTGTAAGACTCTGCCGTATCAGGCATCACAGCCATGTTTAATACGGTACCATCAAAGCCATCCAACAGCATGAGATAACCCGGTTTTCGGTTGGTTTCTCCAGGCAGGGCGGATACATCCCCACCATTAATAACAACAAGTTCTCTTACACCGTCAGATGTAATATCGTTAATGGTTTTAGGTTCGTAAAACTGCAACCACCCTTGCCCTTCCGGTGAGGCTTGAGATGTGTCAAATTCCCAGATAAGTGTTCCATCCAACCCGTCAACACAGAAAAGATTGAATACTCTGCCACCAACAATAACATCCTCATAATTATCCTGATTTACTAGGCTAAATTGTGGGCTTGTATAGATTTCACCATTGCGCAAGACGCTCCAAAGTGTATCTCCTGTGGCTCCATCAAACGCGTGAAAATGGCCAATTGAATCCTGCTCGCTCCCGTCTCCGATAAGTACATCCTTTACTCCATCCTGATTGAGATCCCAGGTTCTAGGAGACGCAAAAGTTCCCACCCCAGGTAAGACTCGTTCCCAGAGTTGAGTCTGACCCATTACAGAGTGAGCTAGGATTGAAAGACAAATTATTAGAATGCGAGTTCTTATCATATTACTGATTTATTCTATTTACACTCGAGCCTGACCCACCGAGGTAATCCTCTACTTTTCTTATTGAGGAAACATCGATTTCTGACTCGGGTTTTTCACGATTATTCAAAGCTTTATTGAGTGAAAAATACCGCCACTTACCGTTGTTAGTTCCAACTATCCAAACTGGACTCTCGCCTATATTGTCTATCCTACAAACCGTCTTCACGTTTTGGTAACTATTGAATCCTATATCTTGATAGTCTACAACTTCAAAGCTCCCGTCACCAGTACCTATGGCTAAGGACAGCCCTCCTGAATTCTGGTCTCCTAGCTGATTCGAATAAGCGTGATCATTTCCTACAGCTATAAGGTCCAAAAAGCCGTCATCATTTATGTCAAACCAGTCAACATCACAAATAGGAAACCGTTGTAGTTCGGCAGGGAGGACCTTCCAATCAAATTCCCCATTTCCTAAGTTCAATAACAACACAGATTGTAACTCTGTGGCTGCCAGAAACGGAGCATATAAGCCTACAATGCTATCAATAGGAGCAGTAGAATAGTCTTTGTACGAAATGAATTTTTTTCGAAAAGTTGATACCTGTTCCAACATTTTATCCCGTTTTGCAAAAGGCCTTTCCTCATTTCCTAGCCAATAGGTAAGTATTGGGTCTGGCCTGTTGTCATAGTTCAATTTCGGGTAGTACAATTTACATGGTTGCTGTTGGTTTGGCTGCATGGGTAAATTCGAACCCGCGTTACCTACGATGTAATCCATATCACCATCATTATCCACATCTGCACCTTTAAGTACATTCCACCATCCTGTTGGTGTTTCTTTGTCTCGCTTCAAATCTTTTCTAACAAACTTTCCGTTGTTGTTTTCCATAACCACCACTGGCATCCATTCTCCGACAATCAGGAGGTCTGAATCACCATCGTTATCATAATCCGTCCATAACGAGGATGTTATCATACCAATCTCAAATAGTTCTGGTGCAATCTTGTCGGTTACTTTAATAAACGTTCCGTTCTCATTTTTAAGGATATGGCCTCCAGCCGGAGTTGGGTATCCATTTGGAAGGAATCGCTCCCCTATAAATAAATCAAAATCTCCATCCATGTCATAGTCACAGGCTGTAACACAGCTTTTGCTGTTTGCGATTTTTGGTAACCCATCGCTCAAATGAAAAAATCCCTTTCCGTTGTTCAAATAGACTCGGTCCCAATACCAAGGGCTGTTCGAATTATGCTCGTAACCTCCGCTTATTATTATCAGATCATTGTCCGAATCAGAATCTACATCTACGATAAGTGCTGAGCTCTCTTCGTAATTAGACATCTCTTGCCAAGGTTGTAAAGGTGCTGGATAAAACTCGCCACTTTCAGAAGACAACATGAGCATGCCTACGGAACCTTTTGCAGCGCACAAATAGACGTCATTCAGATTATCCCCATTAACATCGCCAACCGCTACTCCTGGCCCTGTATTGCTCAATTTCCTGTGAAGAATTGGGTCTTTTTTAAAATCGTTGCTACTGTTTTCCTTATGTGCTGGGCGTCCTGGTAATAACCTGAATTCCTCTTTTAACCATTTTCTGGTCGGGCCATAAGTATTCAACCGCTTTTTTTTTCCTGGATGAAGAACCAATGTCGTGTCTATCGGCAGAGAAATCAGCGTTTGACCTTGGCCCATAGGCCAAATAACCTGTATAGAGTCTAGTTTTTGATTTCTTGGAATACCAATGTGAATTATGGCTTCGCTAGAAGATTGGAAGCCACGAACATTGAAAACTTCATGTACTCGCTTTTCTTCCTTAAGGTAGCTTAGAACCTTGGCGTTAAGAACTGGGGTTCCGGTTTCATTTTCTAGTCTTATCCGGAGATAATGACCCCCAAGTTTTTCATCCACACAATTGTTTCTGTAAATAAAAGAGGTCGTATCAAGGTTATTGACCACAATGTCAAGGTCGCCATCATTATCAAAATCTCCTACCGCACATCCAGTGCTGTTTACCTTTTTACCAGCCCAAAGCAAATGAGACGCGTCCACGAATGCCTTGCTGTTACCATGGAATAACTTGTTTGGTAATCTGTATTCTGGCAACCCGTACATAATCTCCTGATACACCTTGATTTTCTGTTCGGGCTTATTAAATCTAGTAAGCGTATCCAAGACAAACATGCTCAGGTCCTTATTCATGAAATCCTTTTTTAGGCTGGTCGAGACAAAGAGGTCAAGAAACCCATCGTTGTCCATATCAAAGAGCAACGGCCCCCAACTCCAATCCGTTTTATCAACACCAAATTGTTGCCCCACCTCAGCAAAACCCTTTCCTTTATTCAGGTGCAGCATATTCCGTGCATATTGGATAAAATGTCCTCCTCGCTCTAGCATTTTTTGGTAATCGCTAGATAAGTAAGATTGCATATGCTGCCGTTCGGCACTTTCCGGAAGCATATCCAGCGTTACCAAATCGAGCCATCCATCATTATTTACGTCTCCCGCATCGACACCCATGCTATTGAACGAAACATGACCAAAATGCTGGGACAATCTATCCCTAAGTTGTACTACAGGCCCGATAAAATAATTGTCCACACTCAGAAGGTCATTGGTCACATACAAATCGGTGATGTTATCGTTGGTAAAATCTGCCGATAGAACCCCGAGCCCAAACCCTTGTCTGGATTTTATGTTTTTCAGCAGAGAGTAGTGATTATTGGAATTGACGAACAATCTGCTGCTTTTACCGCTATAGGTATCTTGATAAACATCGTATTGAGCACCTTGCTGAGGATAGGTTGCAAGAAACATATCCAGGTCACCATCTTGATCAGCATCAAAAAACGTAGCCTGCGTACAATTATCCTTAATATCCAATCCATAGTATTCTGCTTCTTCAGTAAACGATTGCCCGTTTTGATTTATGAAGAGGAGGTTTCGGCATGCTACCAAACCAATCTGACTTCGACAGATATAAATATCCAACCAGCCATCATCATTTACATCTGCAATGGCTACTCCACTACTCCAGCCACCATCATCATTTTGAATAGGCAACATGGACGTAGCATCTTGAAACTTCAACTCTCCTTTATTGAGGTACAAGCGATTCTTCACCTTATTTCCTGTGAAAAACAAATCTGAAAGCCCATCCTTATTGATGTCTCCAACGGCAACACCTCCACCGTTCCATTGATAAAGAAACCCGTTCGGGTCTATTGAGTCCGGAAGTATAAACTCGTTGTCGAAATCAATCCCTGTCACCGAAGCTGGAACCGCATCAAACACAACAGACTGCGCACGTGCCCCGCCACTTTCGGTTAGGAAAAACCAAATGAATAACACGCCATATAAAGTAAATATAAATCTAGAAATCATTAATACCAGAAGCCTTTCAAAAGTACTAGATTCAACCACCAAGGGTAAAAGTGGTTCGAAGGCTAAAGTTATTCATTAAGGGTTCAATTGGAGTTTGCAATTCGCTAAAAGTCAACTCAGTTTAAACAAACTTGCAACAACTCAATGGCTTTCGTCCATTGTCATTAAAGTAAAAAACGCTTATTTGCTTACTCGAAACCGAAAATGGATTACCAAGGAGCCATAAAGCACATATTTAACCGCTTGGCGGAGGAATTACCTTCCCATCTAAGCTATCACGGGCATCACCACACGTTAGATGTGCTTGAGGCAGCCGAGCGCATAGCACTGGCCGAAAATGCTTCTGAATATGAAATAAACCTGCTCTTGGTTGCCGCTGCATACCACGATTGTGGGTTTTTGTACGGACACAAAAAACACGAACAGAAAGGCTGCGAAGTTGCTACAACTGAGCTGCCTAAGTACGGTTTTGAGTCAGCAGAAATAGAGCTAATCTGTAACCTGATAATGGCGACAAAAGTCCCTCAGAATCCAACCAGCAAGCTCAGCAACATTCTGTGCGATGCCGATTTAGATTACTTAGGAAGAGAAGACTTTGAACCCGTTGCCACCAGCCTGTTTAAAGAGCTGAATGCATTAAACCTTGTATCTGATATACAAACATGGAATAAAATTCAGTTGAGCTTTTTAAGTCAACACAGGTACCACACTAATTATAGTAGAACAAACAGACAGCCCAAGAAGTCTGTTCACCTCGAAAAAATAAGAGGAATTGTCGCGGGTTATGAGCTGTAGCGTACAAAGCATCGCATTCAAATAACCTATTTTTGCAAATCCAACAATAAAATCCCCATGTCCGAAAAGAAAGCAATCATTTTAGTGCCAACAGACTTTTCTGAAGCGGCAGATACTGCCATTAACCATGCAGCAACGTTTGCATCTGTCTCTGGTGATGAAATTCGGTTGATTCATATCGTTAACAAAGACACTAAATCGAAACTCAAAAAGGCTGGAGAATCTTTAGATGACCTTAATGCAAAACTGAAGGCTCAGGTTGCAGAAGTCAAATCTAAATATGGTGTTAAAGCAGATTCTCACTTGCGCGAAGGGTCCATCTTTTCTACTATTGGAGAGGTGGCAGAGGAGATTGGAGCTCGACTACTTATTATGGGTACTCATGGCGTAGTGGGCTTGCAACACATTACGGGTGCTTGGGCCGTTAAGGTTATTACATCTTCTCCTGTTCCGTCAATCATTGTGCAGAAGAAGAAAATATCAGACAACGGCTACAAAACCATGGTGTCTCCTATTGATGCCAGTAGAGAAACGAAGCAAAAGGTTATTCATATCATTTCTATGGCCAAGCATTTCGGCTCTGAGGTAAAGATGTTTGCGAGTTTTGAGGATGATGAATTCCTTATTAATGCACGTAATAACAACATGGCTTGGGCTGAAAACATGTTCAAAAAGAACGGAGTTAAGTATTCAATTGAACACGCAACAAAAAGCGGAACATTAGCCAAGCAAACAGTAAAGTATGCATCTCAAGTAGACGCAGATTTGCTTGTAATTCTTACTGACGAAGGAGACTTGAGCGTTTCGGATTTTGTTCTTGGTCCTGACCACGAAAAAATCATCAATAACGATGCGCAAATTGCTACAATGTGTGTTAACCCTGTATCTAACCTTTACAACATCGGCAACGTGCTGTTTATGTAATGAGCCATCCCGCACGGCCACATAAAGCAATCGATTTTATAGGCCTTTTATTGGCGTTTATACTGATTGGTAGCGTGTTAAGCTCTTGCGAGCAAACATGCTACGATGGGGAGCTAAATAATGGCGAAGAAATGGTGGATTGTGGCGGCCCGTGTGTCATTTGCGACACAACAATAGGCACTTGCTTTGATGGTTTACAAAACCAAGGCGAAGAAGGCGTTGACTGTGGTGGACCGTGTAATGCGTGCATTACCGACACAATTATTACCAGCCCCATGTTTCTTTGTAACGGCACGGGAGGACCATCGTATTTCCCTCTTTCAGTAAATAGTTATTGGATTTACGTATTACCTGGTAATGACTGGATGCAGCTGGAAATTACCGAAACCGTTACTCAAAACAACGGAGAGAACTACGCTCACATGGTTACAACTGGGGCTTTCGGGATAATACACGATTATTACAGAGAGTCAGGGAGTGAAGTCCTAAGGTGGAATACAACCTTAAGCGTAGACGAGGTTTACATTCCGGCCAACCCAACCCTCGGTCAACAATGGGTAACGTCTTCTTCTGATTCAATTGTTGTAGCTGCCGTTGATGCAGCTTTAAACTCACAGAATGGTTGTAGCTATGAGGGGCTATTGCAACTTACTAAGTATGCCAATGGAACTGCAACTAGCAACTACTACAAGCAAGGGCTGGGGCTGGTTCAGCTAAGTAGCGTTGCAGCCATTTTAGACAGCGCAGTAGTATTCTAATAATCGTACTTCGGTTGCCAGCCATTTACTCCCTTCGGAAGTAGATCAACAAAATCGCACATGTTGCAGTAATTATATTTGGGCCGAAATATGACCTAGAGTGAAAGTGGATTTTTCCATTCTCTTTGGCGAACGATAATACACCAGGCATAATTTGATTTTTTCCTTCAAAGCCAAAATCCTTTGCACAAGAATTGTTGGTCTTCAGGATACATTATCATAGTTGTAGAATTTCAATCTAAGATAGGCCGTAAACAAGAAAGGCCGCTAATAGCGGCCTTTCAAAATCAGGGGTTGAATAGTTATCTGATCAATCGAAGCCTTTCAACTCCAACAGCTTTATCCGTTTCAAGTTTTAGAATGTAGATGCCGTTGTTAAGGTGAGATAGGTCCAATCTTGTTTTATCCGACTCTAGGCTGGTTCTGAATACAACCTGACCAATAGAATTCATAACCGACACTTTGGTTTGCTCCGTAATTCCATCAACAGTTACCATTCCGTTTGATGGGTTTGGATAAACGCTAACATCTAATTGCTCTGGCTCAACAATTCCAACCTTGTTGGGGTCAATTACAACCGTATCTGGAATCGCTGAAAGCAAAACCTCTTCTTCCATTGAACTCAAGGCTGTTATTGCGCTTACTCCTATCGGCAAATCGGCATAGCCAGAGAGGTTATCGGTAGTAACTATTCTAGCATGAACAATTGGTCCGTAGCCTTGAAAATCTACTAGTGTGTTTCTAGTAACTGCTATGTCTATTACACCATCCAAAAACATTGTTTCTTGAAAAGTTAGAACATCCACTCCAGCAGTTCCGAGGACGCAATTATCGAAATCAATACTTAGACCTTGTGTTTGTACCAGCGTTTCATCAAATGTTAATGAGAACGCGACACCGTGAAAGTCTGTAACAGGCTCAGCGGCCGTTCCAAGATGTACAACAACATCAATAGCTTGCTCAAGACCAACCGTATCAGGCGTTGCTTCTATCCAAATTGGCGGGTTTCCGCCAGCTGGTGCAGCTTCGAACTTATTATGTGTGTTTAAATAATTGAAGTCAATAGCAAGTGTATCATCAAAGTTTACAATTCCGTTTCCATCGCAGTCTGCATGTTTCAAATTCACATTATTAACTGCAAAGTTGAAGGTCCAATCTGGGCAAGGTTGACCAACCCAGTTAAGCGTTGCTGCTGGGCGCGTTGGTCCCGTTTGATTGAACGCTAGACCGAGATAAAGCGCATCTACATTAGTAACGATGTTGTCGCTGTTTGCATCTCCTGGCCAAACATCATCGGCACCAACCACACACGGTTCTACAATAAATTGATGCGTAATCGTATTACATCCAGAGTAGTAAGAAAGACATACGTATGCACCAGCAGCATCAGCAATAAACTGGTTGCCAAATTCCTGTAATTGAGTTGTGTTACCAAACTCATCCGTGTAAGACCATTGATACACCATAGAGCCTGGGTTGACCCACAAAACACTATCTGTACACAAGCTTAGCGTCTCGCTGATTGGTAGGTTGGCGTACACATACACAGAATCTACGGATGTGCATCCTTGCTGTGTATCGGTGAGAATTACTTCTACCCAAGTATCAGCTGTTGCTGTCATTATCGGGTTAGCCGCTGTTGCATCATTCATAGCTGCAGCTGGCGTCCAGTTGTAGGTGTAATTACCGCTTCCACCATTAATAACGTGGCTTGGAAAGAATGTTCCGTTACACGCAACAGAGTCTTCGGTAAGCAGAATTTCTACGCCATTGGCTACCGTAATAGTTTCTAGCGATGTGCTAACACATCCTGTAAGGTGATAAGTGGTCATGGTTATCTGATAAGTGCCAGGGCCATAAACATGAGTCACCCCACTTCCGCCATCAACATATGTTGTTCCATCACCGTAATCCCAAACCACGCTGTCTTGCAATGAAGAAAAATTCTGTCCTGCAAAGTCATACAACGAACCGCATTGCTGAGGATTTGGCACCGCAATGAACTCACTTGAACAAGCCGTTCCGCACTGAATTACTTCAAAAGCGTGCTCAACTTGTAAGCAACCAGAATAATAGGTCATACAAGTGTACGTGCCTAGATTGAACGCTTCCAACTCGTTGGTCTGGTTAGGTAAAGAAGTTGTTGTTCCAGAAGGGTCTGTGAAGGTCCAATTGTACATCATGCTTCCTGGGTCTACCATCAGCGGAACGCTAGACTGACACATTTCAATCGTCTGGTTTATTTGTTGATTAGAATAGACGTAAATTGAATCTGAATCTGTGCAACCCGTGTACGTATCGATAACGTCTACAACCATCCATTGACTTTGTGTTACCACTTCAACCGTGGTTGGCGTGGTAGTGCCAGATGGCCATGAATAAACATATTGACCACCTCCGCCAGTTGTGGTTGCGTTGAGGAACAATTGTCCAGCGCAAGCAAGGGTGTCTTCAGCATTTATCTCTGTTTCGATGTCTGTTAGAAGCGTTAATCCGTAAGAAGTTGTACTCACACAGCCTCCGGTATGATAAGCTGTTAGTTGAACCATATACGAACCTCCATCATAGAATTGAGTCGGGATTCCACCTCCATTATCAAACAAAACGTTCCCATTTCCAAGGTCCCAAACTGCACTATCAATTGGAGACGAGTAGGTTGCGCCAAGGTTAATGTATGTTCCACAATTCTGATACGTTATTCCATTATTAAAAATGGACGAAGTACAACTTGAAGGACATTCTACCACTGGGAATTGACTTGTGATTGCGCCACAACCAGGGAAAGTCGCATAAGCTAAATAATCGCCTGTTTGATTGACCCAAATGGATTGGGTTTCGAAATCATCATCGTAATAAGGAGTCCAATTGTAGAAATTTCCACCTGGGCCTAGGTCTAGCTCAACACTATCTTCGCAGAGGTAAATGGTGTCGAAATAGGCCACGTAAGAGCTGACGGTAACTGCTCCGCCAACGATACAGCCAGTTTGATTGTCCGTAACCTCACAAACGTAGATTTGGTTATGAACTCCCGAAACGTGTGTTACCGATGAAAACGGGTCCGTTAACCCTTCCGAAGGAAACC
>JBLHEU010000054.1:0-16974 GCA_047614525.1 Bacteroidia bacterium
TTTACCATTACAATATCATCGACCTTCAACTGATCAAAAGGAACACGTTCAACATTTTCATGGCCGTCTTGTTGTACCACTTTATCAGCCAATCCTTCTTGAAGTTTGCCAAGTGCAGTAATTGCCGTAGTAGTCTGCTTAACTGAGCGGTGCTCAATCACATTCCCAAGCAAAACAAGCGTTACAATAGTTGCTGATGTTTCGAAGAATAGATACTGATGCGCATCCGGTGTTCCCCAATTCATTAGCGTTCCAACCAACGAGTAAATGAATGCAGAAGTTGATCCAATGAAGATGAGAACATCCATATTTGGCACTCCATTTCTTAAAGAACCTAAAGCGCTTTTGCCAAAATGCCACGTGCCCAAAAGCATTACTGGTAAACTCAAAATCAGCTGAACAATGGGGTTGCTCAGAAATTCAGGAGCAAACGGAATCATGTGCAACAGCAACGGAATGGTAAAAGGCAGTGTAAAAAAGAACTTCTTCTCAATAGAAGCTAAGCCCGTTTTCTCAATTTGTTTGGTACCAAGATATTCGAAGCCAGCTTTTTTCACCAACGTCTCTACTCTAGCCAAGTCAATGTTTTTGCTATCCGCAAGGAACACCTCTCCGGTGGCGAAACTCACATTCACTTCAGAATAACCACCTTTTGTGAGTGCTCGGTTCACTCCGGCCGCACAACTACTACAAGTCATTCCTTCTACAAGTACGGTTGCTTCCTTCAATTCTGACATACTACAAAGTTAATTAATGACCTTAGCCATATAATAAACAGAAGGTGCAGGAAACTGTTGCCTGAATAAACTGTAGCGTTATCTTTGCGCGCTTAAACGGTGGTTGTAGCTCAGTTGGTTAGAGCATCGGTTTGTGGTACCGAGGGTCGCCGGTTCGAGCCCGGTCTTCCACCCAAGAAGTCCCGATTTCAGTTGAAGTCGGGACTTCTTACATTTAAGGAGATGAATTTAGCACCCGATCCCAACATCCTAAAAGAGCTCTCAACCTTCAAAATGCCATATGGCAAATACAAGGGAACTGCCATTATTAGAATCCCTGTTCATTATTTAGAATGGATGGCTTCGCAAGGTTTTCCTTCTGGAAAATTGGGCATGCTACTCTCTACAGCGCACGTTATAAAGACAAACGGGTTGGAACATCTAGTTCCTAGTCGATAAAACAAAAAAAACCCGGAACACTTTCATGCTTCGGGTTTCTTAATGCTTATCAAAGCGTCTTAGTCTACGTATTCTTTGAATTCAAAATCCATTCCAACCGTGCGGGCAAATACGTGTCCAAGGTCAAGTATATCAATATCATCCTCCTCGTAATACCAGTAAACAACGACTTCGTTTCCACCGTCTTTTATCACTTTCATTTGCTTCAAAATATCTGAAATAGACTTAGAAGAAGGCGTGTTGAAATATTCCAACTTAAAAATGAATTCTGTTTTAGTATTAGGACTTGCGGCATACTTTTCAAGCCATTCAAGAATCGGCATATAAAAGCCTTTCGCGTTCAACGGGAATGACCGACCGCTAACCTCAAATTTGTTTGCTCCGGCATCTAAGGTGACCTCCGGGGTTTCCTTGGTGGCTTCTAGTGTAAATGCTTTCAAATCTAACATGCTCTTATTTTTTAAGTTCCAAAAAGAACTTTTTGGGGGTTGAATCTAGACTTAATCACTAAAATACGGCATCAAGTAATTAAAGGTTGCGCTATTAATGGATTCCGTGCATTTTCTTTTTAATCATCGGAGTGAGGAGAATCAAGATTATACCTGCGCCAATAGGCAAGCCTGTATAAATCAAGAAAAAAGTAGACATAGAATACATCTCAGTTATCTTATCAATTAAACTTCCAGTCCATCCTGCCAAGTAATTAGCAATAGCCGAAGCCAAGAACCATACTCCGAACATCATTCCTACCAATCTAGCAGGAGCCAACTTGCTCACATAAGAAAGACCTACTGGAGATAGTGTTAATTCACCCATTGTATGAAGGAAATAAGCCGCTACAAGCCAAATCATACTCACTGAAGCCGTTGCCGCTCCAGAAGGAATTGAAGCTGAACCGAAAGCTAAAACACCAAACCCGAGTCCAAGCAATATAAGACCCATCGCAAATTTCACTGGTGCAGAAGGGTTAAGCTTACTCTCCCAAATTTTGGAGAAAAGTGGAGCACAAGCAATAATAAAGAACGAGTTAAGAATCCCGAACCACGAAGCTGGAACTTCACTTGCTTCTTGCGTAAATTCATTCTTAATCATCCAAATTGCCACACCCCAAATAATGGCAAAACTTGAACCCAAGAAGATGTTCGAAAGTGCGTAACTCTTGAACGTACTTCTGAAGAGTGAAATCAGTACATAGGTTACAATCGCCAAAGGAGTAATGGTGAGGATTGTGTTGAACCACCTGAACGTTTCGGCCGCACCGCCCTCAAGCACACGGTTAGTATAATCCTTTGCAAAAATGGTCATTGAACCTCCAGCCTGTTCAAATGCCATCCAAAAGAAAATTGTGAAGAAGGCTAGGATTCCAATTACCATCAATCGATCACGCTCAACATTTGCGGGAATATCCTCTTCCTTATCTTCATCAATCTCCATGTGCCCTTCCATTTGAGAGACTTCTAAATGCTCATCCTTATTTGGGGCAAGACCAATATTTCCAAATATTCCTTGAGCAAAATAGAATTGAAGCATACCTAAGAACATGAAAATTCCAGCTAAGCCAAACCCATAGCTCCACCCTACTTTTTCTCCAATGTAACCGCAGAGCAAAATCCCTAGGAATGCTCCCGCATTAATCCCCATATAGAAAATGGTGTAAGCCGAATCTTTTTTATCGCTATTCCGTGGGTACAGATTTCCTACAATCGATGAAATATTCGGCTTAAACGCACCATTACCAACAATCAGTAAAAGCAAGCCAGCATAAAACATTACCTCGGTCTCAAAGGCCATTGCCGCATGACCAAGCGTCATCAGAAACGCACCAAGTAAAACAGCATTTCTAAACCCTAAAACTTTATCGGCTAAAAGACCACCAAAAATTGGAGTCAAATAAACCAATCCAGTGTACATGGCATACAATTCCAACGCATCTTCTCGTTCCCAAGCCCAACCGCCTTCATCTAAACCACTAACTAGGAAAAGCACCAAAAGGGCGCGCATCCCGTAGTATGAAAAACGTTCCCACATCTCGGTAAAAAAGAGAATGAACAGTCCTGCTGGGTGTCCGAATAATTGATTCTGCTGTGCTGATGTCATATTTAGAATTTGCTAAACGCTGAATGTAAATAATTTCTGGCATTGGGGCGTATTACCATACGCCCTTACAAAGATCAGAGGTTCTTCTTTATGAAGTCCGTCATTTTAGTGAATAAATGTAATCGAGCATTCTTTCCGTTAATGCCGTGGCTTCTATCTGGATACATGTAAAAATCGAATTGTTTGTTCGATTCAATCAAAGCTTCAGTCATCTCTACCGAATTCTGAAAATGCACGTTATCATCTCCTGTTCCGTGAACAAGAAGATAGGCACCTTTCATTTTATCTACATGATTAATTGGCGAATTATCGTCATATCCTTTGGCGTTTTCCTGAGGTGTTCGCATGAACCGCTCAGTATAAACAGAATCGTAAAAACGCCAATTGGTAACGGGAGCTACGGCTATTGCCATTGAGTAATATTCCGCTCCTTTGGTAATGGCCAGTGAGCTCATATAACCTCCATAACTCCAACCGTACATTCCAATTCTAGCAGGATTGATATAGCCTAACCTACCCAAATACTTGGCTGTTTCTATGTAATCTTCAATCTCAAGCTTTCCGAGTTGCTGATACGTGCTGTGCTTAAATTCTCTGCCTCTATTTCCAGTCCCACGGTTATCAACCGAAACCACGATGTAACCTTGCTGTGCGAGCATCAATTCCCACATCAACGTTTTAGAACCCCAAGAATCGTTTACAGTATTACTGCCAGGCCCACCATAAATGGAAACCAAAACCGGGTATTGTCTATTTGGGTCGAAGTCGGTTGGCTTAATCATCCAACCGTTAAGCGAAGTTCCATGTGCGGGTGTGAAGGAAAAAAATTCCTTCTTCGGAGCATTTAAATCACGCAGGGTTTTATCCAATTTCATGTTATCCTTTAGTACCCGTATCTCCTTGCCTTTTGCGCTGATAAGAGAAACAAAAGGAGGCGTATTGGCTGAAGAATGTTTGTTAACGAAGTAGTCTTTCGTTTTACTAAAGCGCGGAGTGTTCTGGCCTTTTTTAGGAGTGAGCTTTCGTTTGAAATTTCCATTGAGCGAAGCAGCATAAACATGACGTTGCGTAGGTCCTTCCACGGCAGATTGGTAGTAGAAATTCTTTCCCTTTTTATCAATTCCGTAAAATGCAGTAACGTCCCACTCACCAGATGTGAGCTGGACCTTTTCGTTTCCCGCAGCATCATACATGTATAGGTGGTTATAGCCGTCTTTTTCGCTCGACCAGATAAACTCGCCATCATCCAAAAAGGTCAAATCATTCGTAATGTCAATGTAGGTTTCGGCCGTTTCTTTGAGAACTATACGAGTCTTTCCTGTAACTGCATCAGCAAAAAGCAACTCCAAACGGTTTTGTAATCGGTTCATTCGTTGAACAGAAAGTGTGGTCGCATCATTCGTCCATTTTATTCTTGGAATGTAGATATCGTCTCGTTCTCCGAGCTCAACCTGAACCTTGCTTTCCCTTTCAATTTGATAAATGAAGACTTTCACTTTAGAGTTGTCCTCTCCTGCTTTTGGATACTTAAATCGATATTCCTCAGGATATAATTGACCTTGGTAAGTGGTCATTGAGAATTCCTTTACATTCTTCTCATTGAACTCGTAAAAGGCCACGAATCTTCCATCCGAAGACCATTCAAACGCTTTAGTAAACGCAAATTCCTCTTCATAAACCCAATCAGACATTCCATTAATAATCTCGTTTTTCTTTCCATTGGTCGATAGCTGAAGTGTCTTTTTTGAATCCAAATCTTCTACAAAAACATCGTTCTTCTTAACGTAGGCAACCTGATTACTTACAGGAGAAAAAGTAGCATGAAACACATATTCGCCACCTGCCAATTCCTTCAATTTTCTATCCGTTCTATCGAACGCGAAATACTTGTAACTGGTAGAATGACGATATAATTTCTTGCTTTCTGTGGCGAGCAAAAGCTTCGTTTCATACTTATTGAAAGCATACTTCAGAACTTTCAGCGTATCGCCATTAAATACCAAATCTTTAATCGCTACTACTGTTTCAATAGGGTCGCCTGTTTCGTAGTTGTACTTTTCTACTTCGCCACCTTCCAGAACGGTGTAATGCTCGCCATCGTTTAAGGAGCGAATACCGTAAACATCTTCAGAACTGTACTTCCGACTTGTCCAAATGTCTTCTAGCGTTATGGCCGATTGAGACCAAGCCAAAGAGGTGTTGAAAATGATGAGAATAACTATGGTGATTCTGAACAGAACTTTTGCCATTTCAACTTTAAATTTGCGTTAAGCAGATCAAAACTAATCATTACATGACTTACGGTCAGATTATCCCAGAATTCCAGTTAAAACTCAAGGAAATTGTTGGTCAAGACAATTACCATGTAGACGAAGAAACGTTGAAAATTCATGCTTCGGATGAGACCGAGGATCACGTTTTTATGCCGCAAATTGTGGTAATGCCCGATAATGCGGAAGACGTTGCGGCAATTCTAAAACTGTGTAACGACCATGTTATTCCAGTTACACCGCGCGGTGGCGGAACCGGCTTGAGCGGTGGCGCACTTCCTGTAAAAGGCGGTGTTGTTGTGGCAATGAAACGGTTCAATAAGATTATTGAAATCGATGAATTGAATTTACAAGCAACTGTAGAACCTGGAGTAATTACCGAGGTTTTTCAAGAAGCCGTAAAAGAAAAAGGCCTTTTCTATCCGCCTGACCCAAGTAGTAAAGGAAGTTGCTTTTTGGGCGGGAACTTAGGTGAAAATGCAGGTGGTCCGAAAGCAGTAAAGTATGGCGTTACACGTGATTATGTGCTCAATATGCAGGTAGCGTTGGTTACTGGAGAAGTGATTTGGACTGGTGCAAATGTTCTCAAGAACTCTACAGGGTACAACCTAACGCAACTGATGTGCGGAAGCGAAGGAACCCTTGGTGTCATCACCAAAATTGTCTTCAAACTTCGTCCTTTTCCTAAAAAGGATGTGACTTTATTGGTTCCGTTTACAACTGCAGAAGAAGCTTGCCGTGCAATTTCTGGAATCTATAGAGCAGGAATCACTCCGTCTAAAATGGAGTTTGTAGAAAGAGAAGCCATCGTTTTAACCATGAAGTATGTGGATGAGGTTTTGAGTCAACCCGTTTCGATAGAGCTACCAGAGAACATCAACGCACACCTTATTATCGAATTAGACGGTAATGATGATGAAGTATTGATGACGGATGCCGAAAAGATTGTTGAAGTTTTGGAAGAGTACGAAACGGGAGAAGTCTATTTCGCGCAAAGCGCAGAGGAAAAAGATGGTCTATGGCGGCTGCGTAAAAACGTTTCCCCTGCGGTGAATTCTTACACGTTAACTAAAGCAGAAGATGTTGTGGTTCCGAGAGGGAATCTACCAGCCTTAATTACGGCCATAAAGGATACCGGCAAAAAATATGGCTTCAACTCTGTGTGTTTCGGACATGTTGGTGATGGTAATCTACACGTCAACATCATGAAGCAAGAAATTGCTGATGATTACTGGAATAAGGAGGTAAACGAGGGCATAGAAGAGATTTTCAAAGCAGTCATAGAACTTGGCGGAACGCTATCTGGAGAACACGGAATAGGCATTGCCAAACGTCCTTACATACACCTCGCTATGCAAGAAAAAAACTTGGATTTAATGCGCGGCATCAAGTCGGTTTTCGACCCGAAGGGAATCCTTAATCCAGAGAAGATCTTTTAGAAGAATAGCCCGACATTTAACACAAATTATCTATTCACCTTAGATTATCTCGTCTAACAAGAATAGATTTGTTCTGCTTAGCTTTCTCGTGTAATAAATCCACCCAATGAATAAACTGACCATACAAAATCTGTCTAAAACCTACCCAAACGGAGTAAAGGCATTAGATAATGTTTCTATAGAAATTGAAAACGGAATGTTTGGTCTTTTGGGTCCGAATGGTGCGGGAAAGTCTTCGCTTATGCGGACCATTGCAACGCTGCAGGAAGCCGATTCTGGTACGGCAACACTTAATGAGATTGACATTTTTAGTCAGCCGCATGAATTGCGGAAGGTCTTAGGTTATTTGCCTCAAGAATTTGGAGTGTATCCGAAAATTACTGCCGAGCAATTGCTTGACCATCTCGCCATTTTAAAAGGCATTACCAACTCAAAGGAGAGAAAGGAACTTGTCGGTTATTTGCTCGAAAAAGTAAACCTCTACAACGACCGAAAAAAGAGTGTGAAAGGTTTTTCTGGAGGAATGAAACAGCGGGTTGGCATTGCCCAAGCGTTAATTGGAAGTCCGAAATTGATTATTGTGGATGAGCCAACTGCTGGTTTAGATCCTGGTGAGCGCAACCGTTTTTACAATTTGCTAGCCGATGTTGGTAAGGATGTAATTGTGATTCTGTCCACGCATATTGTGGATGATGTACGAGAGCTCTGCACCAAAATGGCAATTATGAGTACTGGTCAGTTGGTGTTTCATGGTGCGCCTCAAACGGCCATTGACGAGCTAAGCGGAAAGGTTTATCAGAAGTTGGTTGAACGCGAAGACTTAGAACAATATGCCACTAACTACTCCATCATATCTAATAAGATGGTGGGCGGAAAACCCTTCATTCATATATACAGCGATACTGACCCGAAAGAGGGATTCGAGCCTGTTAAACCAAATCTGGAAGACGTGTTTTTCTCCAAAATTAACACGGGTAACGTACTTGTTTAACTCGGTAAAGCCGCTAAGCCATGTTTAAAGATTTCTTTTTTGCCGAGATAAGGTATGCCACACGGCAACCTATGTTGTACATCTTCTTGGGGATGATCACGTTGCTCGTTTTTGGAGCAACAGCAAGTGATAACATCGTAATTGGCGGTGCTGTCGGAAACGTGTTTAAAAATGCACCTCACGTTATTACGCAGTTCACCGTAATCATGACGATTTTCGGTTTACTGATGGCAACGGCATACTTCAATACAGCCGCGCTAAAAGACCATAATAGTCAGTTCAACGAAATTCTTTTTAGCACTCCTCTCAGCAAAGCAGGATACTTTTTTGGGCGGTTTTTCGGAGCGTTAGTTCTATCCACTATTCCAATGCTTGGTGTGTTTTTAGGTGTGTTTCTAGGCGCTGTTCTCGGCCCTGCACTGGGTTGGGTAGATGCCGACCGCTTTGGCCCTTACTTCCTCGAAACGTTCGTAAATAATTATCTGCTTTTCATTTTACCGAATATGTTCTTCGCAGGCGCCATCGTATTCGCGCTGGCTACTCGTTGGAAAAGCACGGTAATCTCATTTGTTGGCGCATTAGTAATCATCATTGGCTACATCGTTGCAGGAACACTTATGTCCGATATCGACAACGAAACCATTGGTGCTTTGACTGATACTTTCGGGATACGTGCCTATGGTCTTCACGCCAAATATTTCACGCCTATTGAGAAGAACACAATCAGTCCAGCGTTTGGCGGAATATTACTTCTAAATCGACTCATTTGGATTTCCGTTGGAGCTTTCATTCTAGGTCTTTCGTACTTCAGTTTTTCCTTCCAAGAGAAGAACAAAAAGGTGAAGGCACAGAAAGATGAGAAGAAAGAAGAATCTGCGCTTAGAGTAAAACCACAAATACGAGCGGTATTCAGCTCAGGAAGTGGTTGGGCACAATTCAAAAGCTTCTTCTACACCAATTCTCTAAGCATCGCGAAGAGCGCAACGTTCAAGGTCTTGTTTCTTTTCAGCCTTATCATTCTAATTGCCAACCTTTTTGGTGGTTTCGAAGCCTACGGTCTTCAATCATACCCTGTCACCTATAAGATGATGGATTTGATTTCAGGCGCGTCTGGCATTTTCATCATCATCATCCTTGTGTTTTTTAGTGGTGAACTGGTTTGGCGTGACCGCGATTCAAAAATTCACGAAGTAATTGACGCCACACCACACGCATCAACTATTTCGCTTTCCGCCAAAGTTCTTTCGCTCATCACACTTACTTCTCTGCTCAATTTATTCTTTGTGTTTTGTGCGGTTATCTATCAGTTGCTGATGGGTTTTACGCGGATTGAACTACATGTTTATTTAGTTGATTTTCTGCTTTCCGACTTTCCGATTTATGTCATTTGGAGTGGCGTTATGATAATGATTCAGGTAATCCTGAATAACAAGTATGTCGGCTACTTTGTGTCCATCCTCATTTTCTTTTTATGGAGCCTGATTATGGTAGCACTAGACCTTCAATCTAACATGCTTTCCATTGGTGCTGGGCCATCCGTTATGTACTCAGATATGAATGGTTTTGGCGCGGGCGTAAACGGAAGACTCTGGTTCAATCTGTACTGGTTTCTATTCTCTTTCATCTGCATTATTGTGGCTTCGGCCATGTGGACTCGTGGCACCTCTAGTTCCATTATTGAAAGAGCTAAACATGCCAACTTAAAATTGAACAATGCTACCAAAGGGCTTACTGCAGTTCTGGTTTTGGTATTTATCGGGGTTGGTGGATTTGTCTACTACAACACCCAAGTCCTTAACCCGTACAAAACCCCTGACCAACTCGAACTTTTATCTGCCGAATTCGAGAAGAAATACAAGCAGTATGAAGGCATTCCAATGCCGAAAGTAAAAGATGTAAAATACGATATTTCCATTTTTCCAGAAACGCGATCAGTGAATGTGATTGCAGACCTTCTTTACAAGAATGAAACTGCAGTTCCGATTGATACGCTTCATTTTAATATTGATAAAAACTGGAATCCAACGTTTGAAATCCCAAACTGCGAGTTGGTTTTTGAAGACGAGGAAATGGGCTGGATGAAATTTGCGGTTAG
Organism: Bacteroidia bacterium; assembly: GCA_047614525.1. Classification (GTDB taxonomy): domain Bacteria; phylum Bacteroidota; class Bacteroidia; order UBA10329; family UBA10329; genus UBA10329. Next base: position 10,068 of record JBLHEU010000054.1, read on the forward strand.
TCCACCGCTGATGCCTGGAGATTCAGTTTTGGCCCGCATTAAAACTGCTTATGCACCAAAAGGATTTGAGAACCAAGTTGGCAATACGAGTGTTGCCGCAAACGGAACATTCCTCAATAATTTCCAGATTATTCCATCACTGGGTTACGATCCAAATAGTGAGTTAAGCGACAAGAATACGCGGAAGAAATATGGTCTTCCTCAGAAAGACCGAATGCCTGAATTGGAAGCAAACTGCAATGAATCGTGTCAAAGCAACTACCTTTCAAACGGTCGTGCCGATTACGTTATGATTGAAACTACCATTTCAACGGCTGGTGATCAAACTGCTATTTCTCCAGGAACGCTTGTTAAGCAATGGGAAGAAAACGGCAGAAATCACTTTCAGTATAAGTTGGATCATCCTGCACAGAACTTCTATTCCTTCATTTCTGCTCGTTATGAAGTAGCACGAAAAAAGTGGAACGGAATTGACTTAGAAGTTTATTACGATGCCAAGCATGAAGTGAACGTGGAAATGATGCTTGCCGCTGTTGAGCGTTCGTTGACCTATTATACCGAAAACTTCGGGCCGTATTATCAAAAGCAATGTAGAATTATTGAATTCCCGAGGTACGCTTCGTTTGCGCAAGCATTCCCTGGCACGATGCCGTATTCAGAGTCAATTGGGTTTGTAACCAACCTAGAAAATGAAGAAGGCAACAACATTATTGATGCAGTAATCGCTCACGAAATGGCTCACCAATGGTGGGCGCATCAGGTAGTTGGAGCAAACATGCAAGGCGGCACAATGATGAGCGAAAGCTTTGCCGAATACTCATCATTGATGACAATGAAAAAGATGAACGATGACCCGATGAAAATGCGGGAATTCCTGAAGTACAACCATAATAGATACTTGAGTGGACGTAGCCAAGAAGTTGATAAGGAGGTACCGCTTTACAAGGTTGAAAACCAGCCTCATATTCACTACGGAAAAGGGAGTCTTATTCTATTTGCCCTGCAAGATTACATTGGCGAGGAGAAGGTTAATCTGGCTATGCGAAACTACTTGGATGAGTTTAAGCATGTTGGCCCACCTTACTCCACATCGCTCGATTTCATGAAACACCTTGAGCCTCAAGTTCCAGACTCGTTAAAATATCTTATTACCGATTGGTTTGAAGAAATAACGCTATATGATAATCGGATTAAGGAAGCTGATTACAAGGTTTTGGAAAACGGCAAATATGAGTTGACATTGAAGATTGAATCAACCAAAATAAAGGCTGATACAATGGGCAACGAAACTAAAGTACCGATGAACGATTGGATTGATATCGGTGTCCTTGACTCTGAAGAGAAAAACTTGGTTTACAAAAAACGAGTAAAGATTAACCAACCCGAAATGACGTTCATTTTGGAGTTAGACAGTATTCCAGCAAAAGCGGCAATTGACCCAAGAAGGCTGTTGATTGATCGTGTTTTTGATGACAACATCAAGGTAGCCTCCGAGCAATAGTTCGAATTCAGTGCGCCCTATCGGAAAACCGATGGGGCGCTTTGATTTTTGTTTGTTTCGATAGCTGATTAATCCCTACCTCCCATGTATCGCATTACATAATAAAGTAATGTGGTAACGGAAGCTAAAGCGGCAACGATATACGTTCTACCTGCCCAGTTAAGAGCTGTTTTAGCCCCTTCATGTTCCGCTCCTTTTGTCAATCCACTGTTATCCAACCAAGCTAATGCTCGGTTACTTGCATCAATTTCTACAGGAAGGGTTACAACTGAAAACAATGTAATTGCCGACTGGAGGACTATAATTACAAGCAACATTTGGCTGTACATGCTAGACGCGTAAGCAAGAAATATCATTCCGATGTAAACGAAATTCAACGCCTTTGAACTAAAACTTACAATAGGCACAAGGTGAGACCTCATCTGCAACCAAGGATATTCAACAGCATGCTGAACTGCGTGTCCGCATTCGTGAGCCGCAACTGCGGCCGCAGACACATTCCTTCCATTGTAAACTTCTGGGCTGAGGTTCACTGTCTTATTACCAGGATTGTAATGGTCCGTCAGTTTCCCAGGAGTGCTTTCCACTGTTACATCATAAATATTACTGTCGGTTAGCATCTTTTGCGCTACCTGCGCGCCAGTTAAGCCAGAACTCAACGGCATCTTTTCATACTTCGCAAAAACACTTTTCAATCTACGACTGACTGCAAATCCGAGAATCGCAAAACCTATTACTAAAATCAGTAAACCTGGGTCAAATCCAAACATCATATCTCTTTCTTTTAATTGTTGTGTTGTTGGCTACAAGTAGTCAAATGCTGTACCAATCGACAGAGTACAAAGCTATAACCACAGATTGACATAATTGTGCGACAAAATGTGTTAAATATTCTAAGTCAATCGGAAGTATTGTCACTATCAATGACTTGAAACCATTGCAATGCCTTTGAAGTTCGGGATAGCTCTATCAAGCTCTAACCGCCACAAGCACTTACCTTTACGTCAAATCAAAGAACAATGTCGAAGAAAAGACCCTTAATTCTTGCAGTAAATGATGACGGAATAACCGCACCTGGTATACGGGCGATGGTTGAGGCCGCGCAAGAATTGGCTGAGGTTATTGTGGTTGCACCAGACAGTCCGCAAAGCGGAATGGGACATGCTATTACGCTGAACAAACCATTGAGATTAACCAAGGTTGATGGCCACGGAGAAAGCCTAAGCTATCAGTGTAGCGGAACGCCTGTTGATTGTGTGAAAATTGGCATTGACAAAATTCTTGACCGTAAGCCTGATTTGGTTATTTCTGGAATTAATCACGGAGCAAATCATTCTATAAATGTGATTTATAGTGGAACGATGTCTGCCGCAATGGAAGGCGCAATTGAAGGTATTCCATCCGTAGGGTTTTCGCTTTTAAACTATTCGCATGGTGCAGACTTTACTGCCTCAAAACATTTCGTAAAACTCATCATCAAAAACCTTCTAAAAGAAGGTTTGCCAAAAGGAACTTTGCTCAACGTGAATGTTCCCGATTTACCGCTAAAGGATATTAAAGGAGTCAAAATCTGCCGTCAGGCTAATGCTAAATGGGAAGAGGAATTTGATGAAAGAACCGACCCTCGGAACGGTAAGTACTTTTGGCTTACAGGCGCTTTTACCAACTACGATAAAGGCGAAGACACAGATGTTTGGGCGCTTGACAATGGCTTCGTGTCTGTTGTTCCTGTCCAATTTGATTTAACCGCACATCATGCTATTCAGCAACTTAATGAGTGGGATTTAGGATGAAAAAAGACAGCACCTTACTCGGATTTATAATCGGCATAATTGCCCCTCTTCTAGTAATGCTAGGATTCTGGCAAGTTCAATTCGGACATACAAGCCTCATTGGGTTTTATGAAGTAATGGTTCAAAGCAACAACCTTCCAGGTTTAATCTCTATTGGTCTACTCGGAAATCTTGCTGGATTCTTTTTGTTCTACAAACTAGAACTTGATGTTTCTGCTCGCGGAGTGATTATGGCGACCTTTTTATACGGCCTAGTTATCGTCATCCTGAAGTTCTTCGTCTAATGAAATTCTTCGTCATAGCAGGAGAGGCTTCTGGCGATATGCACGGAGCTAATCTTGTAAAGTCGATTTCTGCTCTTAATCCAAAGGCAGAGTTTGAAGGTTTTGGAGGAGACCGATTGAAGAATGCGGGAATGAAAGTTCTGCGCTCGCTGGACAAATTGAATTTCATGGGTTTTGTTGAAGTGGTCAAAAACTACTCGACCATTCGCGAAAACTTCAAAGTCTGCAAGCAGGCAATGGAAGACAATAAGCCAGACGCCATTATTCTAATCGATTACCCGGGTTTCAATTTGAGAATGGCGAAGTGGGCAAAAAAGCGCGGTATTCGAGTTTTCTATTACATCTCGCCACAGGTTTGGGCTTGGAAAGAAAGTCGGGTAAAGCAGATGAAGAAGAACATTGACCGATTGATGGTCATTCTTCCATTTGAAAGGGAATTCTTCGCGAAGCATGGAATGAACGTTGATTTTGTTGGCCATCCATTGATTGATGAAATTGAAGCGCGGAACAGAACTTTTGAAGTAAAACGAGAGAATGTAATTACGCTTCTCCCTGGCTCTCGGGAACAAGAAATCAAACATATTCTTCCAGAAATGCTAAACATTCAGGAACAGTTTCCTGATTATCATTTCATAATTGGCAAAGCACCGGGGAGAACGAAAGCATTCTATCAAACCCGATTTAATTTGGGAAAAGCCATAGTTTCTGATGAAGGAACTTACAAGTTGCTATCGCGATCAAAAGCCGCATTGGTTGGTTCTGGAACAGCAACGTTAGAAACAGCACTTTTAAAGGTGCCACAGGTTGTCTGCTACAAAGCCAACGGTGTTTCGGTACGAATTGCTCGAACGCTAATAAAGGTTCCGTACATATCGTTGGTAAACCTCATTTTAGATAAGCCAGTTGTAAAAGAGCTGATTCAAGCTGAACTCAATTCAAATTCTATTGTTAGTGAACTGAAGACTTTGCTTGAAAACAACCAAGCAAATGAGAAAATGCAAAACGATTATCAAGAGCTATGGAATAAGCTTGGCGGAACCGGAGCTTCTGAAAGTGCCGCTAAATTGATTGTAGACGACCTTTCCAATTAAGGAACCATTTATATTTGACGCTATGAAAGAAGTACAATTCAGAGAAGCGCTCCGCGAAGCGATGAATGAGGAAATGCGAAGAGATGAAACGGTGTTTCTGATGGGCGAGGAAGTCGCGGAATACAATGGCGCTTACAAAGTGAGTCAGGGAATGCTAGAAGAGTTTGGCGAGAAGCGGGTGATTGACACTCCAATTGCCGAACTAGGTTTTTCTGGAATTGCTGTCGGTGCTGCAATGAATGGACTTCGTCCGATTGTGGAGTTTATGACGTTCAATTTCTCCCTTGTAGCAATTGACCAAGTGATTAATTCTGCGGCCAAAATCCTTCATATGTCTGCTGGTCAGTTTGGCGCACCAATGGTTTTCCGTGGAGCAACCGGTTCTGCTGGACAGTTAGGCGCACAACACTCCCAAGCATTTGAAAGCTGGTATGCAAACTGTCCTGGGTTAAAAGTGGTTGTGCCTTCAAACCCGGCTGATGCAAAAGGATTGTTAAAATCCGCTATTCGAGATAATGACCCAGTCATTTTTATGGAAAGCGAGCAGATGTATGGCGAAAAAGGAATGATTCCTGAGGGGGAATATTTGATTCCGATTGGTAAAGCAGATGTAGTTAGAAAAGGAACAGACGTAACTATCGTTTCTTTTGGGAAGATTATGAAAGTGGCGAATGCCGCAGCCGAAGAATTAGCAAAAGATGGCATTGAGGCTGAGGTCATTGACCTTAGAACTGTTCGTCCGATTGATTACCCAACCATTATTGAATCGGTTAAAAAGACTAACCGTTTAGTTATCGTAGAAGAGGCTTGGCCATTGGCTTCCATCTCATCAGAATTGACTTATGCGGTTCAGAAAGATGCGTTTGACTATGTGGATGCGCCTGTGAAACGTATTACTTGTAAAGACACCCCTCTAGCCTATGCTCCTGCTTTTGTGGAGGAGTGGTTACCTAATGTGAAGGATACGGTAGAAGCTGTGAAATCTGTTTTGTACGTGAAATAATTTTCACCCAGAGGCGCAAAGAGATTAGTTGCAGGGGCGTATGGAAATACGCCCTTTTTGTTTGTATTGAATACGGGCGTAATGCCTTACGCTCCTATGGGTTTAGCAGATAGCACGCGTTAGGGATAGTAGCGACATCCTTTTTTGAGGAACAAAGAAAAGATATAGCGAATAGCCCGACCCCGCCCTACGGACTTCGACTCTACTCAGTCTATGCCTGCGGGGAAACGTCCTCAAAATCAACTTAAAATTTTGCAGTTTGCATTAAATGACGATTGTCATACCTTTGCGCGCTTCAAAAACGAGGTAAAAAAAACAACCAATTTAAGTTAGTATGGAAAACATAGTTTACATCCTTCCACTGTTCGGAGTAGTTGCACTACTCTTTGTAATGTGGAAAAGTGCTTGGGTAAACAAGCAAGAAGTAGGAACTGAAAAAATGGCAAGAATTGCCGGACACATTCAGAAAGGTGCCATGGCATTCTTGAAAGCTGAATACAAGGTGCTTGCAATATTTGTTGTGGCAGTTGCCGCTTTACTTGCATTTAAAGGTTCTCAGGAGCACAACTCTAATGCCTTAGTTGCTTTATCTTTTATTGTTGGTGCTATCTGTTCTGGATTGGCCGGTTACCTCGGAATGAAGGTAGCTACCAAAGCAAACGTTAGAACTACTAACGCAGCTAGAACTTCAATTGGCAAAGCCCTTGAGGTTGCCTTTGGTGGTGGTTCTGTAATGGGAATGGGTGTTGTTGGTCTGGGTGTTCTTGGACTAAGCGGTCTTTTTATTGCTTATTCTCAAATGTGGGGGCTTAATGAAACGCTCGCAGATGTAAACGCAACTGCCGCTGATAAGAAAGATGCGGTTGCATTGGTACTAAACGTATTGGCTGGATTCTCTTTGGGAGCATCTTCTATAGCGTTGTTTGCACGAGTTGGTGGCGGTATTTACACCAAAGCGGCCGATGTTGGTGCTGACCTTGTAGGTAAGGTAGAAGCTGGTATTCCTGAGGATCATCCATTGAATCCTGCTACAATTGCTGATAACGTTGGAGACAACGTTGGTGATGTTGCTGGTATGGGAGCTGACCTTTTCGAGTCTTATGTAGGTTCTATTATTGCTACCATGGTATTGGGAGCGGTTTTCGTTCCTGTTTTTGCTGGAGCTGGCGAAATGTGGAACGGCCTTGGTGCTGTTCTTCTTCCGATGACGCTTGCAGCTGTAGGAATTGTCGTTT
>JBLHEU010000055.1:0-16829 GCA_047614525.1 Bacteroidia bacterium
TTGAACACCACTGGTTGGCAAAACGCCTTTATTGGAGGTAGAACAGGGTTTAATAACACCCAAGGAAGTCAGAACTCCTTTATTGGCTGGCAAGCAGGCCGACAAAACATCACAGGTAATCAAAATACCTTTATTGGTAAATATGCCGGACAGAGCAACACCACAGGTTCGCTTAATACGTACATAGGTTCTAATGCAGATGGAACAGCAGGGCTCGCAAATGCTACAGCTATTGGAGCAGGAGCAACGGTAACCCAAAACAACTCGGTTGTGTTGGGTAATGGAGCAAGTGTTGGTATTGGAACTTCTGCACCAGGTTACGATTTGGACGTGGTAGGAGACATCAACTTTAGCGGAGGCCTATATCAAGGAGGTGTACTGTTTACTGGAGCAGACGGAGCAACTGGACCTTCTGGTGCGGATGGTTCAAACGGATCAGATGGCGTAACGGGACCACAAGGACCTACAGGGCCACTTGTGTCAGGTTCTTCAGATCAAACATTACGACATGACGGGAGTAGTTGGGTGGCATCCTCGCTTTTAGACAATGACGGAAGTGTGATTAGAATAGGAAGTGCTGGAGCTGCATCATCTGTTGGGAACACAGTTTTAAGTGTAAAAGGAGACATTTCCGGTACAGGGTTCAGTTACTTGACCAGCTTTGACGGAACTTCAACCCAATCAACAGGTAGTGGAGTGAACATTTTGAACACTTTGACTGGAAATATGACGGGTGCAACCCACACCGGAATTTACAATCAGGTGAATGGAAGCGCTGGAACGCATAAAGGAGTTTATCACTTTATCAACGGTACCACAAGCTCATCACAGTATGGGGTTCATGCTAATCTATCGAATGGAACAGGAAACGCTTATGGTGTTTATTCAGATGCTGGAAGTACGGGTTCTAATTATGCCGCATACCTGAAAGCAGAAAATGGTACATCAAACTATGCCTTATACGCGGCAATGGGAGATTCTTACTTTGCTGATAATGTTGGTATAGGTACCACTGATCCAGAAGCAGCACTTAACGTACAGGGCGGTAAAGTTCTAATTGGAACGGCTAATGGAACTCTTGCGGATCTTACAATTAACACAGACGGAACTCAAGAAATTTTCCGTGGTAGAGTAGGTGGAATCACCAATTTCATCATCGATGAAACAGGGAACGTTGGTATGGGTGTTGCAACACCTAACGAACGACTTGAGGTTAATGGAAATGCTAGATTCCAGGATTCTGTTTACGTAGAAAAAATGTTGGGAGTAGGAACAACATCACCGGATAACGTGCTAGATGTTCAAGGCGATGTAACTTCTACAGCCCATGTAAGTGAGTTTACTACTAACTACAGCGGAAACACGGATATACGTGCCATTAGCGCGATATCAACTCCAGCAGACGGATACGGATACGGAGTTCACGCAACTGGCGGATACCGAGGTGTTTATGGAAACAATCCAGGTGGAGATTACGCGGGTAGCTCTGTTGGCGTTTACGGATATTCATCAGGTACGGCAGGAATACGATATGGTGTGTATGGAAATGCTTCCAATTCTGGAGGAACTAACGCTTACGGAGTATATGGTGTCGCAACTGGCGCAACCAACAACTGGGCCGGATATTTCGGGTCTGGTAATGTTTATGTGGCCAATGAACTTCTTGTCAATACCACAAGCGGAGCCACAGGCTACGATGTTTCAGTAGACGGTAAGATCATTTGCGAGGAGTTGAAAGTTCAGGCTAGCGGATCATGGCCAGATTATGTTTTTGCAGCAGATTATACACTTCCTACACTTAAGGAAGTTGAAGATCACATTGAGAAAAACAACCACTTACCAGGTGTTCCAAGCGCGGCCGTTGTGGAAGCGGAAGGAATCAACGTTGGAGAGATGCAAAAAATCCTAATGGAGAAGGTTGAGCAGCTTACGCTTTATATGATCGATGCCAACAAAAAGATCATTGATTCTGATCAGCGAATAAAAGAGCTGGAAGAAACAATTGATGCCTTAAAAGTGACCAAGTAATTATTCGTCTCTAACTAAAAAACTAAAAAGTTATGATACGGAAACTTCAAATTTTCACACTACTGCTGCTTAGCATGACACTGTCGTTTGGCAGTGTCACCGCTCAGTCAGTTATAAACTACCTACCAGAGAGTACCATGTCAAAAATGACATCAACTCAGAAGCACTATCTGGATCAGGCAATGAAATCACGATTTGCTACTGACGTTAAACTAGCCACCATAGAAATGGAGCTATTGGAGCAGAACCTACTCGTGTTTAACTACAACGACATTCCTTATACAGCGCACAAGAATGTGCGAAGGGAAGGGGTGCGAAGTCTAACCCGAATATCTTGGATTGGAGATGTTGAAGGCTGGAACGGGCAGGTTCACTTGGTTTACAATAAATCCAAGAAAACGGTTTCTGGTTTAATTGAGGCAGAATCTGTTGCATTTGTAATTACACCACTTGGTGACGGACTTCATGCCATTATCGGCTGGGATATGATTCAAGAAGAAGGATGCGAGACGCCTGATAATGGGTTTGTATACAGAGGAGACAACCCGGCTGTGAAAGGTGACGATTATGGAAACACCGACCTAATTAACTCACAGGATGCTGCAGGTGGAAGAGCTACGGGTGAGTGTAATATTCGGGTTCTTGTGGCTTATACAGATGATGTGGATGATAACCGGTTAGATATTTTATCAGATATCTATGGTATGATAAATACGGCCAACACTGGATATTCCAATAGCAGTGGTGTTACGTTTAGTATTGAGTTGGCCATGGCTTATGAGGTATCGTACGCTGAAACTGGTAATATGAACACGGATCTTGATGCTTTAACTAGTACTAGTGATCTCATCTTAGATGACATTCATACACAAAGGAATCTATGGGATGCAGACCAATGTGTGCTGCTTACAGCAAATGGTACTGGTCTTGCTTGGCTCAGTACGGACTTTGAAAACCAGTTTAGTGTTACTGGAGAGGGTAATTTTTTCGCCCACACTTTTCATCATGAGTTGGGACACAATGCAGAGTGTTCGCATGCCATAAACCAATCTTCACAACCAGGTTCTGCACCATATGCTGGTTATGGAGAACCAACAACCGGATGTTTTAGAACGGTTTTAGCCTATCAAGATGCGTGTGGAACGGGAACCTGTCCCCGTCAGAATATCTTTTCTGATAATGACGTGAACTCCTGGAGTTGCGGTGGAAGCGATTACACTCCTGGGACCTCCAATAATAGAAACCAAGACCGTTTGAATCTATCAAGGGGTACTCTTAATGCTCACAATACAGTTCCGGTCGATGGAACTTTTGCTGGTGATTATAATTGGTCTACAAGAGAAGCTGTACACTGGGCAGGGTCAAGCACGTTAACGTATTCTTCTAGCACAAATCAATTTGAATTGTTCAGCGGCTCAGAGGGAAGCTTTAGGGCATCGGATGGAATAACCCTTGGTGAAGGGTTTCATGCTCGATCGGGGTCTGAGTTCACGGCATATCTTGAGACCTGTACTCCTTTGGCCAAATTAAGCGCTGACCAAGAGGAAGGTATCGTAGCTGCCCAAGAAGAAGCGAGTACTACGGAACTCAATGCTTTTCCAAATCCATTCAATAATCAGCTAACCGTTACCATTACAACAACTGATGAAGAAAACTACAGTGTCTATTTGATTGATGTTTTTGGAAAAATCGTTCAAAGTATTGCAAAAAACGAAACCTATACAGAGGGAACACATCTTCTAAACTTGAAAACTGAAAAACTGGCTTCTGGCATATATATGTTAGTTGCTCAGAGCAAATCAGAAAGGATTGTCAAACGACTTTCAAAAACAGGTTATTAATCAATAGTTAATAGAGCTAAAAAGCCCCGCCCTTTGGCGGGGCTTTTTTGTTTGTATTTGGATGGCAAGACGGTGTAGGTAATTCTAATTATCAGTGTAAAGAAAGAAGCAACAAAAAAGAGGTGAAAATATTTTATTGGACGCTTTTTTGTAAACAAACCATCGAAAAGCCCCTAAAAAAACATTCGTTTTTGAGATTGCTTTAATTACAGATGTTTCAAAAAAATTTGACATAAAGTTTAATGCAATTGCATTTACCATAAAGACAATTGGCATATAACTAAAGGCATTTGACATCGTCTTAAAGTCAATTCCATTTGAGGCAAAGGCAACTCTTTTTATCGCAAAAAAAAGTCAGCTTTATGATTAAGGCGTTTGCTTTTACTCCTAAAACGAGTGTTTTTTAGGCACCATATTGGTGAATAATGCTCAAATTTCACTAGTTCTTCAAGTCATCAAGCCAAAGTCATGTTTCGAAAACGATACCAATCTTAAGATTGGCGTAACGCGGGTTTTGCTCTGCTGGTCCGAATATCCCATCTAGAAATGCATTGGTGCAGTGTGGAAGTTAGTCCAAAGCTGATACCGATGTACGGTTTAAGAATCAAATCAGGAGAAATCATCTATTTGTAGACAAATTCAATTCCCAATTCTGCTTGGTTTTCGGTTATAATTCAAACCCGAATTTCATGGCTGATGTGGTAGGTGGCTTTTGTGCTTTGCGATGTAGATAGACGGTTTCTCCTTTAGATAGTGTCATTTTACCATCCCTTGTAGATACGCGCCTAGTAGGTCCTCTAAATTCTCATGGCCGTCTAATTGGTCGTACCGTATATCCAAGGGGTAAAGTTGCGTCCGTTGTTGTTCAGATAGCTGAAGATTGAATACCAACTCTTTATAAGCTTCATCCAAAAGTCCTGTTGGATTTACAACTGGCAAAGAGTTAGAAATAATCTCGGCAGTTGCTACCGCCTTAATTTCATTCAGGGCATGAATAATTTCTGGAGCAAACACCCCAAATGAGGTTTCGTAAAATTCTGCAAAACCACCATTTGTAACAGCTTGATTGAGCTTCACTATCACATAAACCATCTTTTCAGGACCAGTTAACCCTTGAACAACTTGATACCATTGCGACCAACTTTCGGTATCAAAGTCAGCGTCTTCCAGTTGTTGATCTGCTGAACTATATAGTCTACTAATTAAAGCTCTATTCGAAATATCCTCCATCATCGTTCATCTTAATTACTGCCAACGTTTTATGGCCATCGGTTTTATGCAGGTTGTTCTCTGTAGTTTTTATTCTTCCAATATGTTTACAAGTATCGTACAATATCTACTGGCCATAAAATCAGCACCAGCTTCATTTTAGTGTACATCATCTGCCAATAAATTATCTGTAAAGCCTGAGAACATATTTACAGCAATAACTTCTGATGAAGTTGTAGCATTCTCTGGTGCAATTTTGGTTGTATTTATAGGAAGTTCAGGTTTGACATAGCTTATTGAGTAGATTCTACTCCTTCAGTTTATCCAGCCAAAGGCCTGTTTCGAAAACGATACCAATCTTAAGATTGGCGTAACGCGGATTTTGCTCTGCTGGTCCGAATATCCCATCTAGAAATGCAGCAGTGTGCAATGTGGGAGTTAGACCAAAGCTCATACCGATGTACGGTTTAAGAATCAACTCAGGAGAAATCATCCATTTGTAGGCAAATTCAATTCCCAATTCTGCTTGGTTTTCGGTGCTCCAATCTTGCAAAACAGGCCCTGTAGTTGGTTGCGGTGGATAGGGGCTTCCGGTATTTTGGTTTACGGCACTTGCCGTCCCGTTGTACCTGTAAATCCAAGTGTATTGGAAAGTCTGTGCTAAATGGAACTTCTTAGAAAGCTCAATCAAGGTTTTGTAGTAGAAACCAACGTAATGCATGGTTCCTTTCTCGGTTACATCAAGCGCATCTCCCGTTCCTATTTCTTCAGCAACGTACTCTAAATTGAACTGGCGAATGGCGTAGTCAAACCCAGCCGCAAAAGCCAATTTGTGGTAAGCTCTAATTCTAATTCCACCACCACCATCAAACCCAACTCCACCCACAGCCTTATCAAAAGAGCCAGCAATTGTAAACGGCATAATCATGTGGTTGTAATTGAATGCGGAATGAACTTCGAGGCCAAGTTTTGGTCCCCAACGGTGCAGATCTTTTAACTCCTGGCTAAGCTTGGTTCTGCTTTTTTCTGGCTTATAATAGTCTTCATCTTGAGCCATGCCAAATTGGAAAGTCAAGCATAATAACAAGATGGTGCTGAATATTCTCACGTTCACAAAGTTAAGCATGGTGTGCAGTCGCCCAATTGTCGTCAAACAGCAACTTTTCGACACATACATAAAGGTATCTTTGCCGAAATTACCAGCATGAGACAAACCATCTTATTTATTATCACTGTGTTGTTCATATCCTGTGGTGACCAAAAACCCAAGGAGAGCACCGCAGATTTCAAAGCATTTGAAGACCGATTTATCCTTGAATTCTGGAAGCAAAACCCAGGTTGGGCTTCTTACCAAGGTTTTCATGCTTACGATTCTGTTCTGGTTATGCCGAATGAGGAAAGCCGCAAAACTGAAATTGCTTTTTGCAACGCTTACTTAGATTCACTTAATCAGTTTAAGCAGGAGGATTTAAGCAAAGCGGAACTCACGGATTATATGATGATTCGTGACCAATTGGAATCAACTATTTGGTACACCGAGACCTTTAAAAGCTACGAATGGAACCCTTCGAGCTATAATGTTGGAGGTGCTTTTGGCATAATGATTAACGGAAAATATGCTCCTTTAGATGATAGGCTTAGGGGCATGTCGTTGAAAATGGATAAGGTTGAGGATTACTTTGAGGCCGCCAAGCAGAACATTAAATCACCGACAGTTCAACACACAGAGTTAGCCATAAGCCAGAATACGGGAGCGTTGGGCGTTTTTGATGCATCGTTAATTGATAGCGTTCATGCATCTGGTTTGAGTGATACAGAGAAAGAAAACCTCTTTACCAATATTGAGTTGGCCAAAATGGCGATTGAAGATTACATCCAGTTTTTGGAAGATGAGATTAAACCAACGTTAGAGGATGATTCTCGAGATTTCAGAATAGGAAAGGAGCTATTTGAAGCCAAATTCAAGCATGATATTGTTTCTTCTTATTCGGCAGAAGGCATTTTTAATGAAGCTCAATTAGCTAAAGCAAAGCTGCATGGCGAGATGTTCCAACTCACAGCCCAAATGTGGAAGCAGTATCTAGGAACAGAAGCAATACCTTCTGATACGCTTGTGGCTATCAGAAAAATGATTGACCGTTTGTCTGCTGAGCATTGCCATCGCGATAGCTTTATGGCGTCTATTGAAGCTCAAATTCCAGAATTAACAGCTTTTGTAAAGGAGAAGGATTTGCTTTATCTCGACCCAGAAAAACCATTGATAGTGCGTCAAGAACCTGCTTACATGGCGGGCGTTGCGGGTGCTTCCATTTCGGCCCCGGGGCCTTATGATAAATATGGCGACACTTATTACAACGTTGGTACGTTAGAGAATTACACGGATGACCAAGCGGAGAGTTTTTTGCGTGAGTACAATAAATACATGCTGCAAATTCTAAATATCCATGAAGCAATTCCTGGTCATTATGCGCAATTGATGTACAGTAACGAATCTCCAAGTTTGATAAAAAGCATTTTTGGAAATGGAGCTATGGTAGAAGGCTGGGCGGTTTACACCGAACGAATGATGCTTGAAGAAGGCTACGGCAACAATTCGCCAGAAATGTGGTTGATGTACTACAAATGGAATTTGCGCACCGTTTGTAATACACTATTAGACTATTCGGTTCACGTTAATGGAATGAATGAAGAGCAGGCTTTAGACTTGCTGGTCAATCAGGCGTTTCAACAAGAAGCTGAAGCGAAAGGAAAGTGGAAGAGAGCAACCTTATCTCAAGTTCAATTGTGTAGTTATTTCACAGGGTTTCATGAAATTATTGAATTACGAAACGAATTGAAGGAACAACAAAATGAGGAGTTTAATTTGAAGGCTTTTCATGAGGAATTCCTCTCGTTTGGCTCTGCACCAGTTAAGTATGTTAGAGAACTTATGTTGAATACTGATGAGCAATTAGCTAAAAGCGAATAGAGTAACGTATGTCGATATCATTCAAGAACATTAAGGGGAAAATAAGCGGTTCTCAGAAAGAGGAATTGAGTTCTATTGCAGGCGAAGAAATGTCTTTGGCACATTTTACCAAAGCGGCTGACGTACCTCAAGAACATTGGCAAGTACTGGTTGAGCAAAGTGAGAATTACCTGCTTTCTACAGAATATTTATCTGCTTTGGAACTGCATCCTTACAAAGGAATGTACTTCCATTACATGCTCGTTTTTAGGGGAGAAATTCCTGTTGCTATTCTGTATTATCAGGAATCGGATGTTCATATTACCAACGTTGACAAAAACGTTGACACCGAAAAAATCGGAAACACTAAGTCTTTTTTCAGCAAAGCCAAGGGTATAATTGCATCAAGTTTAGAAAGCATTAAAGTTAGGTTGTTGATACAAGGAAACTTGTTGCAATCTGGACCACACGGAGCGTATTTCGATTCTTCTTTGAACCTTCAAGAACAAGCGATGATTGTTAATGCCGCTTGGAATAAGGTTGTTGATTCAAACCTTTCTGGAACTAGGATTAAGGCCATTCTGATTAAAGACATCAGCCCAGAACTGGAAGTAGAAGTCCAAAAGCAAGATCCAGATTTTGCGCCATTTGGAGTTCAGCCCAATATGGTTTCTACAATTAGAGAGGGTTGGACAGACATACACAGCGTGTTGGCAGACTTTAGTTCTAAGTACCGAGTAAGAGCAAAATCTGCTATTAAGAAACAAGACCATCTTACTAGAAAAGAGCTAGACATTGAAATGCTTCAGAAGCACAATGAGACCATTATGGAACTGTTTAAGAACGTGGAAGCTGGTGCGGATTTTCACATGGTAAGCATTGACCCAAACTATTTCATAGACCTTAAAATTGAACTGAAAGACCGCTTTATCATTAGAGGTTATTTTGATGAGGAAAAACTGATTGGATTCTATTCTTATCTGAAAGGAGACGGTCATAATTACGCCAGTTTTGTTGGCCTTAATTACGATTACAATAGAGATTGCGCGCTGTATCAGAACATACTTTACTGCTTATTGCACGATTCTATTAAGGATGGTGCTAAGAGCATTGATTTAGCACGAACTGCCATGGAAATTAAGAGCACTATGGGTGCAGAACCTGAACAATATCAGTTGTTGGCAAAGCACGTTAACAGCATTACCAATTCTATTGTAAAACGCTTTCTGAAGAACATAATACAGAAGGAATGGACTCAGCGCAGACCTTTTAAGGACACTCCTAAAGGTTAATTTAGGCGAATGGCTTTTTTAGAAGGCTTCATTATTGGTCTTGGAATGATTGTGTTCATCGGCCCTGTATTCTTCACATTGTTGAAGAGTGCGCTCAACTATGGTTTCTGGGCTGGAATGATGGTGGCCATGGGAATCTTTATAAGCGATGTTGTTTGTGTTGCTTTATGCTCGTTTGGAGCCATTCCATTTTTCGAAAACCCGCTTAATCAGCATTGGTTGGCTGTTGCGGGCAGTGTAATTTTATTTGGCATTGGTCTTAAATACCTGATTAAACCAGACGTTAACGTTGATGAAGATTTGAAGCTGAAAGCAGGAGATTACACCGCTTATTTCGCCAAAGGTTTCCTGGTAAATTTTGTAAATCCTTTCGTTTTCTTGGTTTGGATTGCCGTAATTGGAACAGGGCAGGAGCGACATGGAACAGGAGAAGACCTTTGGGTTTTCCTCGGAGCATCTCTTCTCGCTATTATTCTAGTGGATAGCACCAAAGTTGTGTTTGCTCATAAGATTAAGAAACTCATTCAGCCTAAGTTTCTGCTCAAAGCATATCAAGTTATTGGTGTAGTAATGGTTGGGTTTGGCGTGCGTTTACTTTGGTTCGCTTTCTGGACCTAATTCTGTTCAAACATTATCTCGTACTTAATCCCACTTGGGTCTTTGAAGAACAGGGCGTAGTAATGCGCTCCATGCTGCGGATATAACTTGGGAGCATCAACAATATTGGCTCCAAGATTCTTGATTTGCTGATAAGCTTCGTCAACTTCAGCCTCTGAATTGGCTTTAAACGCTAAGTGGTGCAAAGCTCCAGGTTTTCGTCTATGCAACGCCTCATTTTTCAATGATTCTCGTGGAGAGTTAATTCCAATTGTGATGTTGGCGTGGACATATTCAATTACATCGAAGTCGTTGGCTTCAACCCGCCCTTTCGATTTCTTACTTAAGTCGAAGCCAAGAATTGGCAGCAGCTTATCGTAAAATGGCTCAGACTCGCTAAGGTCTTTAACCGTGATTTGTATGTGGTCAACTAGTGGTTGCATTTGAGTGAGTTTTGGTGCTAGGGTTTGTATGTCAATTGCAGCTTCTTTTAAGTAAACACGCCCATCCCAAAAAGGGCAAAGTCATATTTAGAAGGGTCGTTAGCATCAAACTGTCTTAGAGCAGAATCGAGTTCTTCAACTGCTTTCCAATCGTTTTGGGTTCTAGTAAGTAGTCCAAGGTCTCGGGCGTTTCTTCCAGAATGTACATCAAGCGGGCACGATAGTATTGAAGTGGGAATTCTATTCCAAATTCCAAAATCTACTTCTCGGTCATTTGGCCTAACCATCCAACGTAAATACATGCAAATGCGTTTTGCCGCAGAGCCTTTCAAAGGGTCAGAAACATGCTTTTGAGTTCGTTTTTGATGTTGAGTATTGAAGAATTCCTTTTTAAAATATGCTATCGAATTACCGAGATTTTTATCTGACTCTTGGATTCCATTGATGAAAACATCTTCCAAAGAATCATTTTGGGTGTATAAGTGTTTTAGTGATAATACAAACTGCTTTAAGTCATCGTTATTGAAAGTACGGTGCACAAATCCATCCAGCAGTTTCAAGTCACTTGCAGAATGCTCCATCACAAAACGGTAAGGCTCGTTTCCCATTCTGGTCATAACAGATTTAGCATTCTTAATTATTGTTGGCCGCTGTCCCCAAGCAATTGTGGCACTAATTAGTCCGCTTATCTCTATGTCACGCTTAGATGAAAACATATGAGGAATCTGAATAGGGTCGGATTCAATAAACTCCGGCTGACAGTATTCTAAATACTTCTCGTCTAAAAGATTCTTGATTTCTCTTTTCGTCATTGTTGTCAAATATTGCTGTAAGATATTCAAAGCCAAAGTCTCACGCATATATTTGCCATCATGCGAATTGCCCCAACCATCTTCATTTTAATATCCATTCTTTTATCGGCTTGCGCGGGAGATCAAACCAACTCAAACAAAACCGTTTTTCGCTACAACGAGAGTAAAGGAATAACCTCTTTAGACCCAGCTCAGGCACGCACAATGGGTAATATCTGGGCTACTACTCAGCTTTTTAACGGACTTGTTCAGCTTAATGATAAAATGGAAGTCGTTCCATCCATTGCTTCGCGATGGGAAGTAAGCGAAAATGGTTTGACGTATAAATTCGTTTTACGAGATGATGTCGTTTTTCACAATCACCAATTATTTGAGAATGGAAAGGGTAGAGGCGTGGTTGCTTCAGACTTTGAATACAGCTTTAAACGGCTGTTAGACGATAAAACGCTTTCTCCCGGAAGGTGGATTTTTAATTCTGTTGATACTGAAAAAGAAGACGGATTTAAAGCACTAAACGACACGGTTTTTGAAGTATATCTTAAACATGGTTTTCCTCCATTTTTAGGGATTCTAAGTATGCAATACTGTTCGGTGGTTCCTAAAGAAGTAGCTGAAAAATTAGGTAAGGATTTTGGACGAAACCCAGTGGGAACTGGTCCTTTTAAAATGAAGGATTGGTACGAAGGCGTAAAGGTGGTTTTGCATAAAAACGAAAGCTATTTCGAGAAGGATTCGGAAGGCCAAAACCTTCCGTATTTAGATGCTGTAGGCGTTTCGTTTATTCCAGATCCACAGTCAGTTTTCTTAGAGTTTATGAAGGGTAATTTTGACATGCTATCTGGTTTGGAGGACGGTAGTTATAAAGACGCACTCATTACTCCAAATGGCAACCTTCAACCTGATATGAAGGACGAGTTGGTCATGCTGACTGAACCATTTCTAAATACGGAATACCTTGGTTTTTTGATTGAAGATTCGGTTGATGATAATACTAGTAATGTATTGAACAATAAGCTGATAAGACAAGCCATTAACTATGGTTTTGACCGAGTTAAAATGATGCGCTATATCAGAAATAATATTGGGGCGCCAGGTATAAATGGCTTTCTGCCAAATGGCTTGCCGGGTTTAGACGATATGCGCGTAAAGGGCTATGAATACAACCCAACAAAAGCCAAAGAATTACTTGCAGAAGCAGGTTATCCCAATGGTAAAGGATTACCCGAAATTGAGCTATACACAACTTCCCAATATCTAGACTTGTGCGAGTACATGCAACGTCAGTTGGAGGAGATAGGAATCAAGCTAAATATTGAAGTCAATCCGGGTGCAACTCACGGTGGATTAGTAGCTAATTCTCAAGTGGCGTTTTTCCGTAAATCTTGGATTGCTGATTATGCTGATGCCGAGAATTATCTCTCGCTGTTCTATTCGAAGAACTTCACGCCAAACGGCCCTAATTACACACTCTTTTCAAACCCAAATTACGACCAGCTTTACGAAGCATCTCTAGCAACAACCAACGATAGTTTGCGCTACACTTATTATTCAAAAATGGACAGCATTATAGTTGATGAAGCTCCCGTAGTCGTTCTTTACTACGACCAAGTCTTACGGTTTACACACAAGAATATTACCGGATTAAGCTCAAATTCAATGAATGGTTTGAGTTTAAAAACAGTACAAAAAACCAATTAGTCTTTTCTTGACAAGGTAGTTGTAACAGCTAGATGGTCTGAGAATTCACCAAGGTGAACCGTGTGTGATTCTGCTTCAAACTCTTCAGAATAAAGGATATTATCTATTCTGAAAAATGGAACACGTACGTACGTGGCTCCAAGCCCTGAACCAGCTTCTGAAAAACCATCGCATAGCGTACTAGCAATTGTCTGGTAGGCGTATGAATAAGGCACATCATTAAAATCACCACAAACAATTACGGGATAAGGAGAGTTTTGAATATGATTGGCAATCTTTTCGGCCTGCTCGGCTCGTTTAACAAAAGCGCGTTTCATTCTACCTAAAACAAGCTTTCCTTCGTTTACATCTTTTAAATCTTCAGCATCAAGAAGTTCGTCAAGAACCTGGAATCCATCAACTCCTAAATGAATGCTTTGCAAGTGAACGTTATAGACGCGAAGGGTATCGTCCTGAATAATGATATCGGTATAAATGGTGAGGGCGCTTCTAGAATTCTCCAATACAATTGTGCCCTTGTTTAGAATAGGATAGGAGGTAAGTGTGGCAACTCCAAAGTCGTTATCGTTCTTGCGCTGGGCGAAATAATTCTTTAGATGAACTTGTTTTAAATTACTGGTTGATAGTAACTTATTAGAAGCTTGTGCTGCATCGCTTTTGCTATGATAAAACTCCTGAATGCATAAGATGCCTGGTTGTTCCTTTAGAATTAGAGTCTCAATTTTACTTCCAGTATTCTCGTTTTCCGTCCAATTGTATCGGTCGAATAAACGAACGTTGTAGCTCATTACTTTCAAGCCAATTGCATCTTCAGAGTTACTTGAAAAGGGCTTTACTGTGGCTGAAACGTAATCCCATTTTGCAACCAAAAAAGCTAGGTTTAAGAATAAGAACCACCTTCTTCTTACAAGCCAGTAAACCATAAATACGGTAAGAGAAGCAAGAATAATTGGGTAACTCATTGCCACAAAGGCAAGTGGCCAAAACTTTGCTGGACTTATTGAGCCAGCTAGGTAAGCTAGTAGAAGAGAACCTAATACGAGAGTATTTAAAAGGAGCATTAATCGATCCGCGATGTCGCGTTTACCTATCGATTTTTGGCTCATATCTCTTTGCTATTCTTAAAGAGAATTTCCTTCTCTTTTTTAGAAAGACTCTCGTATCCAGAAAGCTTTATCTTATCTAGTATTACGTCTATTTGTTCTTGTTTACTGGCTTTGTTTGCGTTGTATTCGTCATCGTTTCTTGGCTTGCGATGAACTACTTTAATTGGCTTATCTCGCTCGGCTAACTGGTTTTTTATCCAATACCATGGCTTTAAAAAATCAACGGTAAGGTCGGTTCCGTTTTGATGTAACCTTATGTATAAATAGCCAAAGAGTGCTCCTCCTAAATGCCCAAATCGTCCACCTTCATTTCCTTCTGGCATAAAAAGGACATTGGAAACCACCACAAAAAGGGCAATCCATTTTAGCTTCACATTCCCTAAAAAAACAAGTCGTAGGTTAAAATCTGGTGCTGTAGTTGCGGCTGCTACAATTACCGCTAACATGGCTGCTGATGCTCCGCTAGCGTAAATCATGTCAGAATACTGGGAGAACCTTGGAATGAGATTCATGGCTAAAACCATGACAAACGCACCGCTAAATCCGCCTAGAAAATAGGTGCTAATAAGGCGTTTAGAATTGTGGAAATTCATAAACACCATTCCTCCAACATGCAGCATGATCATGTTGCCAAGTAGGTGCCAAACGCTCTGATGAACAAACATGTGGGTTACAATAGTCCAAGGTCTGTAGAGGATTAATTCTGGATTGGCGGAAATCATTAATCCGTGCTCCAGCCAGAAGTACGTTTCCATATCGTTGGCTAGGTAAAAGCCAAGACGGATGAGAAGTAGCAATACAAAGGCTGCAACATTCACATAAATGAGCTGCATGTGAATACCACCCGTTTTGAAGCGGAATTTTATTTCGTCAAGAAGCGCCATGTTAGTCTATTCTAAACTGATTTCTGCGCCAAAACTTTATAAGAATGTAGCCAAAAACCATTCCGCCAAGGTGGGCAAAATGTGCTACGTTATCTCCTGCTCGATTAGCCATTCCGGAGAACAATTCAATCAACCCGTAACCAATAACGAAGTATTTAGCCTTAATAGGAAAAAGGAAATAGAGATAGATTTGCTGGTTTGGGAACATCATTCCATAGGCCAACAGAAGGCCAAATACGGCACCAGATGCTCCAACTGTTGGAACGTTAATAATACCGTTGTATTTACCAAGCAAGGGGTCCGAATAATTCTTACCCATTTCTAACACCGACATGCCTTCAGACCTAACTAATTCAATCATCTCAGAAGACATTTCTGAAGCAACGGAAAGCAGTTGTATTTCCTGAACTCCGAGGTGAATTAAACCTGCTCCAAGTCCAGTTACCATGTAGTAAATAAGGAATCGCTTTCCACCCCAATGATTCTCAATAGCGGAGCCAAACATCCATAAGGCGAACATATTGAATGCAATGTGCTGAAAACCACCATGCATAAAGATGTATGTAACCAACTGGTGTGGTCTGAAAAAGTCCGATTGCGGAATATATAGCCCTAGTAACTGGACCAAATCGAGTCCATACCGCTCAAAAGCCATTGTAGCCAGAAAAAAAAGGCCGTTGATAATGAGTAAGTTTTTAACTATTGTTGGAATAAGGCTGAATCCGCCTGGTCTCATCATATTTGACATTACTTTCTTCTCCTAAATCGTTCTAAAATGCTCCCATAATAAGGTTCATATCCTTAAATGGTAAATCAAATGTTTTGGCTAAATACTCGTTAGTTACCGACCCATTAAAGGTGTATACCCCGTTACGGAGCCCCTTGTGGAAACGCATCATATTATTTAGTCCTCCAACATCAGCCATTTCTAACATCATGGGAGAGAAAATGTTGCTTAACGCCATACTTGCCGTTTGTGCTACGCGCGAAGCAATGTTGGGCACGCAATAATGTACAACGCCATACTTGGTAAAAGTTGGGTGTGCATGTGTTGTAACTTCTGAAGTTTCAAAACACCCACCTTGGTCAATGCAAACATCAATAATTACAGAACCGGATTTCATTTTGCTTACCATTTCCTCACTTACAAGAATGGGTGCTCTTCCGCGGTTTGATCTAATTGCACCAATAACTACATCTGCATGCTCCAAAGCATTAGCCAACACATCAGGATGAATTGTACTGGTATAAAGCCTGGTACCAATATCATTTTGCATTCGGCTGAGTTTCTGCAAAGAATTGTCAAACACTTTCACAGAAGAACCGATACCCAGCGCGGCTCTGGCTGCATATTCGCCAACGGTTCCCGCACCAAGCACAACAACTTCGGTTGGTAAAACGCCAGTTACGCCTCCAAGCATTAAGCCTTTACCACCATTTACATTACTTAAATACTCTGCAGCAATTAACACAACGGTGTTACCTGCAATTTCGCTCATGCAGCGCACAAAAGGATAACCGCCTTCGGTGTCTTTGATAAAATCTACGGCAATGGCAGTTACCTTTTTCTTGAGAAGAAGCTTCAGGTAGTTTTCTGGATGAACCGAAAGCTGCAAAGCAGAAACAAGGCATTGGCCAGGTTTCATGTATTCAATCTCCTCCAAAGAAGGAGGGTCAACTTTTAGAATGATGTTGGCTTCATAAACTTCCTTAGTGCTGTAAGCGATTTTTGCGCCAGCTTCACTGAAATCTCGGTCTTCGAAATGTGCGCCTTTTCCTGCGCCAGTTTCTACAATAACTCTGTGGCCATTATTCACCAACCGAGAAACCGCAGATGGGATTAGCGCTACACGATTCTCTTGTAGCGTACATTCTTTTGGTACTCCAATAAAAAGTTCTTGTTGACTTTTAGCCACTTCCAACATTTCTTCTTGCGGCATTAATCCGCCCGAAGCTGTTAGTGTGAAAAAAC
>JBLHEU010000056.1:0-16709 GCA_047614525.1 Bacteroidia bacterium
TGGTGGCAGAATTACGTGCAATAGCAGGTAAATTGGAAATTAACAATTCAGAAGGAATGCGAAAAGCTGATTTGGTTACCGCTATTATGGGTAAACCAGCATCAAGCGAAGCAGCAGAAGAAGAAGCGCCAAAGCCAAAAAGAAAGAGAGCTCGCGTTCCTAAAGATGCTGACGAAGCGGTAGAAGCTAAATTGGAACCAGCTCAAGCTGAACTGGAACTAACGCCTAAAGCTGAAAAACCAGTAGAAAAGTCTGAGCAGCTAGCTGATAAATCGGAGAAACCAACAGGTAAGTCTGAAAAACCTGCTGAAATACCAGCCAAAGAATCATCTGTGACTTCGGAAAGGACTGAGAAGCCATCTGAGAAATCTGAAGCCCCTTCGGACAAAAAGGATGAAGCTGTTTCGACCGAAGAAAAGAGTGACAAGCCACGGAACAGGCCCAATCCACGTAGCGACAGGAATGAACGCGGTGATCGCAACGAAAAAGGCGATAGAAATGACCGTAGTCAGAACCGAAACAACGGACGTAATAACAATAACGACCGAAGAAAAGACGGTAATAGCGATAGAAACGAACAGAAGCAACCAGATGAGGATCCATTCTACAATTTTGATGGCGCGGTAATTTCTGAAGGTGTATTAGAAAGCATGCCTGATGGCTATGGTTTCCTTCGCTCTTCAGATTACAACTACTTGTCTTCTCCTGATGATGTTTACGTCTCTCAGTCGCAGCTTAAGCTTTACGGACTAAAAACTGGAGATACGGTTAGAGGAGAAGTTCGTCCGCCTAAACCAGGCGAAAAGTATTTCCCATTAATTAACGTTGAGCGTATTAACGGACGTGACCCGGGTTACGTGCGTGACCGTGTTTCTTTTGAGCACCTCACTCCCCTATTCCCGCAGGAAAAATTCAATATTGCTCCAGGAGCAAGATCTGGCATTTCTGCAAGAGTTATGGATATGTTTACTCCAATCGGGAAAGGTCAGCGTGGATTGATTGTAGCTCAACCTAAGACTGGTAAAACGGTTCTTTTGAAGGAAGTTGCAAATGCTATTGCGGAGAATCATCCTGAGGTTTACATGATTATTCTTCTGATTGACGAACGTCCTGAAGAGGTAACTGATATGGCTAGAAGCGTAAACGCTGAAGTAATTGCTTCTACGTTTGACGAACCTGCTGATAAACACGTTAAAATTGCCAATATCGTTCTTGAAAAAGCCAAAAGACTTGTAGAATGTGGTCATGATGTGGTAATTCTATTAGATAGTATTACTAGATTGGCAAGAGCTTACAATACGGTTCAACCTGCTTCTGGAAAAATCCTTTCTGGTGGTGTTGATGCTAACGCGCTTCACAAGCCGAAGCGATTCTTTGGAGCAGCTAGAAAAATTGAACATGGCGGTTCTTTAACCATCTTGGCTACTGCACTTACCGAAACTGGTTCTAAGATGGACGAGGTAATCTTTGAGGAATTCAAAGGAACTGGTAACATGGAACTTCAGTTGGATAGAAAAATATCTAACAAGCGTATCTATCCTGCAATCGATATTGTATCGTCTAGTACACGTAGAGATGATCTTCTTATGGATAAAGAAGCATTGCAACGTATTTGGATTCTACGTAATCACTTGGCAGATATGACTCCAATTGAAGCAATGGAATTCTTGAGAGACAGAATGGCTGGAACACGAAGTAATGAAGAGTTCTTGGTTTCCATGAACGGATAATCTTAACAAACGACATGATAAACCCTGATTGGCATTTTTGCTGAATCAGGGTTTTCTTTTGAACTAAACTCTTAAGTTTAACCGTGGCAAAGACCTCAAATAGCAACAGAGTTATCGGAATCTTAGTGATTCTATTAATGGTTTATGCCGGATTGTTTTTTGCGAAACCAATCGACCTGTCAACTGCCGATCTAGGACGCCATATTGTAAATGGCGAACTAATTCTGAACGGGATACCGGATGTCCTTTACACCAATCACTTTGCTTTTACCGAACAAAATCGTTCATTCGTTAACCATC
Source organism: Bacteroidia bacterium (assembly GCA_047614525.1). Lineage (GTDB taxonomy): Bacteria > Bacteroidota > Bacteroidia > UBA10329 > UBA10329 > UBA10329. The sequence goes on from JBLHEU010000056.1 coordinate 2,031, forward strand.
ACTGGGCTTCAGGTGTCGTCTTTTACTTAGTCCATTCTATGGCTGGTTTCAAAGGTTTGTCAGCTCTTTACGTGTTACTAACCATACTTGCTTTCCTATTTATGGGAATGGCGTCATCCGCCAGAAACCATAAGGCTATTGTAGCTCTGGTTGTCATAGCAATTGTTCCGTTGGTTGCTTACCGCGTTGAGGTAAGACCAGAAGGTATTAGCTACGCGTTATTGGCTACGTATTATCTATTGTATTCCAAGTTTAGAGCTGGCTCCATCAACTTAAAACAATTGGCAATTCCGCTAATTTTACTTCAGGTTTTGTGGGTAAATCTTCACATTTTTTTCTTTTTAGGGCTTCTCGTTTCTGGTGCATTTTGGATTGAAAGTCTCGTCCAGAAAAAGGCGGAAAGCAAAAACCTTCTATTGCTTCTAATTGGTTTAATCGCAGTAAGTCTAATCAATCCGCATTTGCATAATGGTTTGTTAGCACCACTTACAATTTTCACGGAATACGGGTATATGGTTGCTGAAAACCAAACACTGTTTTTTATGCAAGAGCGATTCAGTAATCCTGAATTCTACCACTTTGAAATTTTCGGAGCCTTGGTTCTTGTAACGCTCGGGTTCATGTTTTTCAAAGGTTTTTGGAAAGAGAATATTCCTGAAATTTTGCTCGGTCTAAGCTTCTTGGTTCTGGCTACTGTTGCAGTCCGTGGAATTCCTCTGTTCGCATTCTTCTTTATTCCATTGGCCTCTGCTGTCTTAAATCATTTGGTTGATGGAATGACTTACAAACCCAAGGATGCAACGCTCAAGTATCTTCCCTATCTCGGAATTGCATTTCTCGTTGTTTTCATTCCTATGAAAGGAACTTACGCTTCCGCGAGAAAAGGCTATGAGAAACTAGGATTGGTTGAAGGAATAAACGCTTGTGGAGAATTTATTCGCTCCAATAAAATCCCTGGAAAAATCTTTAACAACTATGATTTTGGCGGTTATCTCATTTATCATTTGCACGATAAAGAGAAAGTGTTTGTAGACAATCGTCCGGAAGCCTACTCGGTTGCTTTTTTCGATTCTATTTACAAGCCAATGCAACAGGATAAGTTGATTTGGGATGAGAAAAGTGAAGAATACGGCATCAACCTAATTATATTCTACCGACATGACAACACGCCTTGGGCTCAACCATTTCTTATCGGAAAAGCACAAGACCCAGCATGGGTTCCCATTTTTGTAGATCAAGTTTCTTTGGTCTTAATCAAAAATCAAGAATCTAACCTTCAATGGATTGAAGAGTTTGCGCTGCCGCGTGAAATGTTTAGCGGGGTTCCAAACAATTAACTCGAAGAGGAAGTCAATTGAGCAAGAAACACCTAGTAATTACTCTAATTGCATTATTAATCGGAGTACTTTTCTTTGAATTTCAGGCAGTTAATTCGATGGTGAGCTTGCGGTACGAGACTGACGGACCAGATGATTGCATTTCCGTCATTACTGGGATTGACTTGTGCCTATCGGTTAAGACGTTTCACTTTCTGGCTATTCTTTGTGGAGGATTGTTTTTGGTAGTGCTGATAGTTAAACAAAAATCTCTTTAGGCTGATTCGTCTGTATGCATTAACCAACATGAATTTGCCACAGAGACACAGAAAGCGCAGAAGTTTCACAGAAAACGGCCTCTTTTTCTCTGTGAAAATCTGTGTCTCTGTGGATAAAAGATGTTCCTTCTTATGTAGTTTAAACAGACTGTCATAAACTCTTTAACCTAATTACGGAGTGCTTTCGTAAATATTCCAAAACACAAAAAAGCCGCTCCGATTTCTCGGGGCGGCTTTTCTAAATATTACTTGAAGAGAATTACTTAGCCTCTTCTTTCACTTCTTCTTCTTTCACTTCTTCGAAGTCAACATCTGTTACTTCGTCATCTCCACCTTGGCCTTCTGCACTAGCATCTGGTCCTGGCTGTCCACCTTGAGCTTCCTGAGTTGCAGCATACATCTCTTGAGATGCAGCTTGCCAAGCCGTGTTCATGGTTTCTAGAGCAACATCAATTGCAGCTACGTCTCTAGCTTCATGAGCTGTTTTCAACTCAGCTAAAGCAGTTTCGATTGGTTCTTTCTTCTCAACTGGAAGCTTATCACCAAACTCTTTCAACTGCTTTTCCGTTTGGAAAATCATCTGATCAGCAGAGTTGATTTTTTCAACTTCTTCCTTCGCTTTAGCATCTGAATCTGCGTTAGCTTCTGCTTCTTGCTTCATTTTCTCGATATCCTCATCAGAAAGACCTGAAGAAGCTTCGATTCTAACGTTCTGTGATTTTCCTGTTGCTTTATCAGTAGCAGAAACGTTAATGATTCCGTTTGCATCAATATCGAATGTTACTTCAATTTGAGGAACTCCTCTTGGTGCTGGTGGAATATCGCTAAGATTAAACTTACCAATGGTTCTGTTATGTGCCGCCATTGGACGTTCTCCTTGTAACACATGCAACTCAACGGTTGGTTGGTTATCCGCAGCAGTAGAGAAAGTCTCAGACTTCTTGGTTGGAATAGTTGTATTCGACTCAATTAACTTGGTGAATACACCACCCATTGTTTCGATACCTAGAGAAAGTGGGGTTACATCCAAAAGAAGAACATCTTTTACTTCTCCTGTTAAAACTCCACCTTGAATAGCCGCTCCAACAGCAACAACTTCATCAGGGTTAACTCCTTTAGAAGGTGCTTTTCCGAAGAAATCCTCAACAATTTTCTGAATAGCTGGAATTCTTGTAGAACCACCAACCAAGATTACCTCGGTGATATCTGACTTAGAAAGCCCAGCATCTTTCATTGCATTTTTACAAGGAGTTAGCGTTGCTTGAATAAGCTTATCTGCTAATTTCTCAAACTGTGCTCTTGATAGTGTTCTTACCAAGTGCTTAGGGATTCCATCAACAGGCATGATATAAGGCAAGTTGATTTCGGTAGAAGTCGAACTTGAAAGCTCAATTTTTGCTTTCTCAGCAGCTTCTTTCAAACGCTGAAGTGCCATCGGGTCTTTCTTCAAGTCAAGACCTTCATCTTTCTTGAACTCATCTGCCAACCATTCAATGATTACTTGGTCAAAATCGTCTCCACCAAGGTGCGTATCTCCGTTTGTAGACTTCACTTCAAACACTCCATCTCCTAATTCAAGGATAGAAATATCGAACGTTCCACCACCAAGGTCAAAAACCGCGATAGTTGAATCTTCGTTCTTTTTGTCCATTCCGTAAGCCAAAGCTGCTGCTGTTGGCTCGTTGATTATTCTCTTAACAGTTAATCCTGCAATTTCACCAGCTTCTTTCGTAGCCTGACGCTGCGAATCATTAAAGTAAGCTGGTACAGTAACAACAGCTTCTGTCACTTCGGTTCCCAAGTAATCTTCGGCAGTTTTCTTCATTTTCTGAAGAACCATTGCTGAAATTTCTTGTGGAGTGTACTCACGGTCGTCAATCTTAACCCGTGGAGTATTGTTCTTTCCTTTTACTACTGTATAAGGAACACGGCTGATTTCTTTAGCTACTTCAGCAAAGCTTGCACCCATAAATCGCTTAATAGAAGCAACTGTTTTTGTTGGATTTGTAATTGCCTGACGCTTTGCTGGATCACCAACTTTTCTCTCACCACCTTCTACAAAGGCAACAATGGATGGTGTGGTTCTTCTTCCTTCGCTGTTTGGGATAACAACTGGCTCATTTCCCTCCATTACGGAGACGCACGAGTTGGTTGTACCTAGGTCTATTCCAATTATCTTACTCATTATGTTGTTTTATGTATTCCTATTTAAATACTATGACCAGCCAGATGACACAGACCGTGCCATCAGAATTACCATACGTTTCACAAGAAATTATGTCAGTTTATACTAAAAATGCCACTAAATGCCTGACATGGCTAGTGACAAAACGACACCAATTGGTTAGTCGTCAACGAAACCAAGACTGGAAGTATAGGTACCAGTTACCAACTGCTGACCAGCACTAACTGATAAATACATACCTGGAAACGGTACAGTTGAACGACTAGAAAAAAGTCCAAGACCATTATTGATATTGGTATAAACAGGCTTGTCTTGAAGAGCGCCTTGGTTGCTTGGATTATTAATGTCAATGTATTCATACAACTCATCTCCAGCTAGACGAATACTAATATCAAAATCGTGAGACTGGTTATCGTTTGGATGAGGATCAGTAGCGTGATTTTCGGCTAAACCTATGTAACGGATAACATTAGGAGCCGCTTCAATTTCAGAACCAATTCTGCTGTAGATGGACTCTGAACTTAAAGAAACCTGCCAGTCTGAAATGTTCGGGTCAAGTTCAAGCGTGGAAACTTTCCATTCGATAAACTTTTCTGTTTCAACACTTTGAACTACTTCTCGGTAGTAAAAACGCAACCAAACTTCGTATTGTCTGGCTCTTTCAGCTACATCAAACCGTAACGTATAGTCCTTAAAATCACCTGCGGTATTAAACAAATCCATTTTTCTTGTCGTACCAGGAAATGAAGGTGAATTCTCATTAGGCGTATTCCAACGGAAAACTTCGGTATTAACCAAATCAGTAACAGCATCAGCAATGGACGCAACAGTATCCATGTTGGCAAACGTCATATCTCCAACGCCTATATGTAGCGGGCGTTTTTTTAGGGTGATTTCGTAATCCAAAGTAGCATCGATATTTACATTTCCGAAAGGAATATCTGCTTCGGTTCTATACAAACGTTGTTCAGGCCCGAAAAAATCAATCACCCCATCATCTGGGTCACCTTCATCTTTATTTCCAATCATAACAGTATCAAGCTGCCAACGATTAGTCTCGTTTGCACCATCATATTCGATTAGCTCAACAAATAAATCTTCATACTTGAAGTAAGAAGAATCTGGACGAGAAGCCATGATGAAGGCAGATTCTTCTCCGAGAAATGCTTTCTGAATTCTGAACAAATGACCATCCCCACTATTACTCGGATTATTATTAGGGTCAAGTAATGCGAACACAACAGCTTTCTCGGTGTATTCTCCAGTAAGGTTAACTTCTGTGGTACAAGAAGAAAAAATGGTTAGAACTGCAACTAACCCGATGACATAACGTAGCATATATTAATATTGAGGTAGCAAAGATAACACGGCAATTAGAAGACATGAAGAATCATCAAGGTTTAAACCACCATTATGACGGTATTATTACAATTCCAGCTAAAATTGTGCTTAGCTGTTTACTGGCTTTTTGGGCTGTATCTTCAAACCTAGCCTTTGCGCAAAACCCAATTGCGCTTGAGTATGATCAGATTCAATTAAGAGAGGATTTCTCTGATAAAAGCGAGAATTGGCCATATCTCACCACCATGGAGAATTTGTATGTGCCAGATAAGGGGGAGTATTTCTTGCATCGTAGAAACAAGACCAACCCGTACGCCATTATTGCCACCTGGCAGAACAATTTGGCTGCCTTTAATATCCTTAGCGCACTAAAACTTGGCCCTTCTGATAGGGCTAATCAAACCGCTGGGATTATTTTCCTTGTTCAAGGAAACGGGAAAGGTGCCATTGCTTTTGAGTTCAACAAATTCAAACAATACAGGATAAAGCAATTAGTTGGAGCCTATTATAAATTCCTTTCTGGTGATAACGAAAGCCAAGGATGGGTTAAATCCTCAGCTTTAGCTGGCAAAAACGATTACAACGAAATTGATATTCGTGTAAACCTACCTCAAGTAGATATTTACGTGAATCAGAAGCTACTTCAATCTTTTGATATAATGGATTATAAGGGTGGAAGTATGGGGTATTTGGTTGGTGCAGACACGAAAGCTAAATCTGATTACTTCTATGTATACACAACGCAAGAAGGTAAGGTGGAAGCTGAATTAGATTCTAAGACAACGGAGGAAAATAATTCTGCCGTAGTGCAACTTTCTAAACTTCGTTACGAGCTAGAACAAAAAAAACGGTCTTTAAAAGAATGTGAATTAGAACGTAAAACAGCAGTTTCCGTCTTAGAAGAAGAAATGGGTGGGCTGAGACAATCTAATGAGCGTTTGGCTGTCAGAAACCGTGGGCTTCAGGAATTTAAAGACCAGGTTTTAGTTGAAGTTGATGAAGATGTATTCCTCACACTTGCAGAGAACCTAAAGGCTGAAATCGTGAATAACCAGAAGCTAGAAAGCCAAGTTTCCGTCTATAAAGATTCACTTAAATACACGCATGTTAAATACAGCAAACTCAAATTGGCGTTGTTGGATAAAGCCATACAAAAGGCTGGAAAGGAAAAGGTTGTTCGGGACAAAAAAGAAGCACAGGACACTAAAGTGGAGATTGAAACTGAGTTGAAAGACAAAAATATGAAGGCGGAACAGGAAGAATGGGAAACCGAAAACCCGGGGAAACATCTGGAAGTAAGCGACACATTTGTTGCTCCAACAGAACCAAAAGCGGAACTTGATGTCTCCCCTACTCCAAAAAATTCGGGAGAAGTTGTGGAAGAAGAAACAGAAGCCCGACCTTTGCCTGTGAAAGTGCGCAAAGCGCAGAAAAAACAAGACTGATGTCAGTTCATAAATCGGTAAAGAAAATTACCACACACGTGCTTCAAGAGATGAAGCGCAAAGGAGAAAAAATCTCCATGCTTACAGCCTATGATTTTACGATGGCCAGAATTTTGGATCAGGCCGGAATAGACATTCTGTTGGTTGGAGATTCTGCTTCGAACGTGATGGCTGGTCATGAAACTACCTTGCCAATTACGCTTGACGAAATCATCTATCACGCCTCAGGGGTTGTTCGTGCTGTAGACCGTTCTTTAGTTGTAGTTGATATGCCTTTTGGTTCTTACCAGGGTAATTCTAGGGAAGCTTTAGCCTCTGCTATTCGAATTATGAAAGAGTCTGGTGGGCATTCGGTAAAAATGGAAGGCGGAAGAGAAATCCGAGAATCTGTTGAACGAATTCTGTCAGCAGGAATTCCAGTTATGGGTCACCTAGGTCTTACGCCACAGAGTATTTATAAGTTTGGAACTTATACCGTTAGAGCAAAAGAGGAAGAAGAGGCTAAGCAGTTAATTGAAGACGCTAAACTTTTAGAAGAAACTGGTTGCTTTGCAATTGTTCTTGAAAAAGTTCCCGCCAAATTAGCTACCCAAGTTGCCAACCAAGTTGAAATTCCAATTATTGGTATTGGTGCCGGAAATGGTGTTGATGGGCAAGTATTGGTTACGCACGATATGCTTGGAATGAATCAGGAATTCAGCCCGCGTTTTCTACGTAGATACCTCAATTTAGCTGAGGATATGGACATGGCAGTTAAGTCATACATTTCTGATGTAAGAAGTAGTGACTTTCCCAACGAATCTGAGCAGTATTAATTGGTAAGGGTTTGCCGCTGCAAACCCAACATAAACGAACCATGGCTACCAAAAGCATAGAAATTCTTTACGAGGACAATCACCTTATTGCCGTAAACAAACCTTGCGGTGTTCTTATTCAAGGCGATAAAACGGGTGATGAACCACTTGCCGAGATGGTAAAGGCGTACATCAAGAAAACCAAGAACAAACCAGGTGATGTTTACTTAGGAATCATTCATAGGCTAGACAGGCCAGTAAGTGGCGTTGTGCTTTTTGCAAAAACCAGCAAGGCTTTAGTTCGAATGAACAAGATGTTTGCCGAACGTGAAACCAAGAAAGTATACTGGGCAGTAGTTACAAAACGACCTCAAGAGGAAAAAGGTAGGCTTATTCACTGGTTGAGAAAAGATCATGAAAAGAACCGAAGCAAAGCATTTAATACTGAAGCCAAGCATACTAAACATGCAGAACTAACCTACAAGGTGCTTCGGGCGTTAGATCGGCATACATTATTAGAAGTTTACCCAAAAACAGGTAGACATCATCAAATTCGTGTTCAACTTTCCAAAATGGGTTGCAGTATTAAAGGTGATTTGAAGTACGGAGCTTCCGACAATAACAAGGACAAGTCTATACACTTGCACGCTAGACGATTGGAGTTTGAGCACCCAGTAAAAAAGGAACCAATTAAGATTGAAGCCAACCCTCCATTAGAAAATTTGTGGCAAGAGTTTGCCATGCTGATGAGGTAATTTTACTTCTCCGCTTTATGCTTCTTCCTGAAGTCTATGTTGTACGTGCATGACAGCTGAATCGTGTGGTTGCGTTCATGCCTAATTCCATCAGACTTAATTGCATAATGGTTTAGATATCCCAGCTGGACGTTTAACTGTGGAGAAAACTTCCACCCCAACGCCCCATACAATCGGTTTTGATCCAGAATATTTGTTCCAATTCCCTTTCCAAACCCAAGAAAAACCTCTTCATATATTGCTAAAAACAGGGTGTTTTTTACCAGTTCTTTCCGACTCAACGGAATGGAAATCATAAATCTATAACGCCCTCTATTTCTGTACTTGAATCCATTGAGCTCTTGTTCTCCAGCTTCATTCGCCTGCCAATCCTCAATAAATCTTTGCTCCAGTCTGAATCGATGATTAAAATACAATCGCCAAACTTGCTGCTTCAAAATCAGCTGCTGCCATATTCTATGCTCCGTAGTTGTCTTCGCAATAGGTTGTTTTCCGTACGGGTAAGACACTATCCAACCGTAACCCGTTGTAACCATCATATTCTTGGCTACATGGTAATCGACTCCAACTCTTAACAACGATTGTTGCCAATTTTGGATGATTCCACTCCTCCTCCACTGATATTCGGTATGAATACTCCACTTATCGGCAACCTTATGGTTACCGAAGTACATATACCAAGCGTTAAACTGGTTGTCTATAACCCGTTGAGCAAATCCGTTCTGGCCCAAACACGCATAAAAAAAAGCTAATAGAAGAACACGTTTCATAACATCAGTTCGTTGTACACCGCATAAAAATGAAATCCTGCAGCAATCAGCACTAAAATGTGCCAGGTAAAGTGCGTCCACTTTACAGATTTCAATAAATAGAAAATGGCTCCAACAGTATAAATTCCACCACAAATTGAAAGCAACTGGATGGTTTCGGGCTTTAACACTTCGTAAAACGCAGTTGGATTAACAAAGAAGATGTAACCCATTAAAATGTACATAATGGTAGAAAGCACCTTAAAGCGATGCAGATATCTAGCCTTAAACCAAATGCCAACTATAGACATTCCCCATAACAGGGCTAAAAAGACGTAACCATCTGCATTTACAAGCCTGTTTAAAATGAGTACCGTATAGCTGCCCGAAATGAGAAGGTAGATACAGATGTGATCTAGCTTCTTATACAGCATTTTTAATCGTCTGTCTACAGTGCCATGGTATATACTCGAGCTTCCAAGTGCGCATAAAAGCGTAAAGCCAAAAATCCAAACCCCAATATTACCAATAAGAGAGAGGTGACCCCAAGACTTTATTGCAAAAAACACAATGGCCATGAAGCTGATTCCAAAGCCAACCAAGTGAGAAATGGTGTTGGCATATTCCTCCTCTTTCGAATATGTGATGATTGGGGTTTCCACGGCTGCCAAAATAGTGTAAACCCGAGGCTATATTTAAACAGCCTCGGGCTAAATATAAGTTAGTTACTATTTGAAAGTTACTTTACCTGTAGCCACGTCATAAACAGCTCCAACAATAGTAATTTCTCCAGCGTCTTCCATTCCCTTTAGAAGCGGGCTTTGATTACGAATATCTGCCATTGTAAGTTCAACATTAGAATCCACGACTTTATGTACAAAGTCCTTGTTAGCCGAGGTTCTGTCTCCAGCTTCGTCTACTGAATCGACTGCCTTTTGAAGGTTGGCAAGCATAGATGTTATGTTACCCAGCTCTACTCCATCACAAGCACCTTTTACAGCACCGCAACCTTCGTGACCGAGTACAACCACCAATTTAGAACCAGCAACCTTACATCCGTATTCAATACTTCCTAGGATGTCCGTATTCACAAAGTTCCCAGCTACGCGAGCTGAGAAAATGTCGCCAATTCCTTGATCAAAAACCAATTCGTTTGGCACGCGAGAATCGATACAACCAAGCACGACTGAATGTGGCCATTGGCCACCAGCAGTCTGGCTAACTTGTAAATTCAAATCTCGGGTAATCATGTTTTTACCCACGAAACGCTCGTTACCTTCTTTCAATAATTCAAGCGCTTTTTGTGGTGTAATCGTACTTTGTGTTTCACTATTTAATGCATTCATTTTTCTAATTTTTGAGTTTGAATTATGCTGCTTTTTTGGCAAATTTTGCAGGTTTTGTTGTCGGAGCAAGATACTCGATAGTATCTGCCTTATGTTTTTCACTCGCCATAAAATCTGAAATAATCTCGTGTACATCTGGGTGCATGAAAACGCATTTAGTAGCATCAATAGTTACGGGATGTCCCGGCTCAATTTCATCCAGAATCTTCATGATGGAGGCTTTATTCAGGAATGTCACATGTTCAGATAGTTCAATTACTGTTACTTCACCCTCTTCTCGTTGTTTAACGAAGAAAGAATTCTTGAAGTTTTCATAAAGGATAAAGAATATTCCAATAGCCATTCCTAACGCTATTCCTACCAATAAGTCTGTAAAAACAATTCCCAAAACGGTTACAATGAAAGGAATGAACTGCACATAACCTGCCTTCCACATTTGCTTAAACAAAACTGGTTTAGCCAATTTATATCCAACCAATAACAAGATAGCTGCTAAACTGGCAAGCGGAATCATATTCAAAACCGTTGGAATGGCCATGACGCAAAGAAGCAATACAACTCCGTGGAAAATGGCAGACACTTTTGTTCTTCCTCCCGTTTGAATGTTTGCAGAACTTCTAACAATTACCTGAGTTACGGGAAGACCTCCAATTAATCCAGATGCAACGTTACCAACACCTTGCGCAAGCAATTCTCTATTGGTTGGTGTTATTCTCTTTTGCGGATCAAGCTTATCAGTTGCCTCAACACAAAGAAGCGTTTCTAAGCTTGCCACAATAGCAATAGTAGCCCCAACTATCCAAACAGAAGGGTTTGTAATCGAACTAAAATCTGGAAATGTAAACTGGGTGAGAAAATCCGAAAAGCCATCTGAAACAGGCAGGTTTACCGTGTGCTCACCAGAAACCGCCCAATAAGAATTGTTAGATAGTAAAACCGTTAAGAGAATACCAGAACCAACCGCAACAAGTGGGCCTTGAACCATTTGAAACACTTTTTGACGCTTCATGAATGGTCTTTCCCAAAGGATGAGAATTCCCAACGAAATAGCGGCAATTAGAGTTGCTCCTGGGCTAATAAAACCCATCATATGGCCAAGCTCGCTGAACGTGTTGTAACCATCAGACTGCATAAAGCCAAGGTCTCCTTCAAAATCCGCATCATATCCAAATGCGTGAGGAATCTGCTTTAAGAAGATGATAATGCCAATAGCGGCCAACATTCCTTTGATTACGGCAGAAGGAAAATAATATCCAATGATGCCTGCTTTTGCTATACCTAAAACGATTTGAAAGATGCCAGCAAGAACTACCGCCATCAAGAAAACTTCGAAAGCTCCCAAATCTTGGATAGCTGTTAAAACAATTACAGCCAATCCAGCAGCCGGGCCACTAACGCCTAGTTGCGACCCACTTATGGCACCAACTACAATGCCGCCAACAATACCAGCAATTACGCCTGAAAAAAGAGGCGCCCCTGAGGCTAAAGCAATTCCTAAACAAAGCGGAAGGGCTACAAAAAACACGACAATACCTGCCGGAAGATCATACTTAAGATTAGATATATAATTTTTCATTATAAGATTATTAACACGCTACTATGCGTGATTTAAACAGTGGAGTAAAAAGATGATTTGTATGTCTGATATCAGACGGCACCGATTGGTGCTACAGAAATATTATACGATGTAATCTGGCGGTGGAGAAGGAATCTCAGAAATCCAAGAACGATGGTAATGACTATCCTCAACCCATCCTGAGCATTTAGAGGCTAGTCCAACAAGAACGTCTTGAGCAAGATCAAACTTCTCAAGTTCTTTTTCCTTCTTTCCCTCTTTCTCAGTTTCCTTTTTCTCCTCTGTTTCAAGTACAAGACTTATCAAGCCATCTTGTATATCTAACAATCCAAGTTCAGACATTACTGTTTCTAACGTTGGTAAAACCAGCGCAGCACACAATAAGGCTGATAAAATTCTTTGCATTGTTAATCTCTATAATTGAAGAGACAAAAATCGAGAAAAATTGTTCAATAATCAATGGAGATTTCTTCGAAAAGGGCAAACTAAAAATCAGCCGACTTAAGATGCATGGCTATTTTCTGCCAAATGCTCCAAACACTTTTTGAAATTTTCAAATAGGTTTTCTTCAGGAATTAAATTCGGAATTACGCTTGCTTTCTTAAGCATGTACAGAGGTTGTTTTGGCAATGCTACCAACAGCACGGTTTTTCCTTTGGCGCACAAATCCACAAGAACATCGTCAATTGCCGAAAGTCCAGACTGATCCATGTAAGTCACTTTCCTCATCCTCATGATAATTATTGAAGCTTCATCAGGAATTAGCTTGGCTGTCTGTTGAAAATCGCTGGCTGACCCAAAAAATAATGGACCATTAATGTGCTTAACGTAAACTTCCTTTTTCAACGATTTTGGAAAGTCCAATTCATCTTCCCATGGATTATCATCTTCCAATCTAGAGACAGTTGTTCCGTTTGAGGAAATATCTCCTATCTCTTTCATGAACATGAGAGATGCAATTACGAGACCTATTCCAACCGCAAAAACCAAATTCCATAGAGATGATAGGACAAGTACCACAAGCATTATTGCCACTTCGCTTTTCGGCATATTCGGAATAGCCTTCAAACCCTTATAATCCATTACTCCAATACCAACGGTGACCAAAATACCTGCTAAAACTGCTGCGGGAATTTTTGAAGCAATTGGTCCAAGCGCAAGTAGAATTATTGCTAGCAACACACCTGAAATCATTCCAGACAAACGTGTTTTACCGCCAGCATTGATATTGACAACGGTACGAATTGTAGCCCCAGCACCAGGAAGTCCGCCAAACAAGGCACCGATACTGTTTCCTATTCCTTGCCCTATTAACTCCCGATTAGGATTATGTTTTGTTTTGGTCATGTTATCCGCAACAACAGACGTAAGCAACGAATCAATTGCACCGAGCAACGCTAACGTAAGCGCAGTAAAAATGTAAGGCGAGACTTCAGCCAAACTAAAATTTGAGAAAATGCCAAGATTCAAGTTTGGTAGTCCACCAGGAATTTCTTCGATTGGTCTATAATCGATATTAAACCCTATTGCAATCCCAGACATAACCACCAATGAGACCAACGTGCTTGGAATAGCGGTAGTTATGCGCTTAAAGCCGTAAATAATGAGGATAGTTCCAAGAGCAAGAAGTAGCTCAATCCAATTAATATTCTTCATTGCACGCGGAAAAACCTTAAATGCCCCCAGAACTCCACTTGCTTCCTTGCCAGCAAGCGTTTTTGATTCTAACAGAATCTGATCTTCGGTAACCTGATGTGCACGGTCAATAGTTTCGGTAAAATCCTCTAGCACCAACATACCCTCACCAACCTCTTCCATGAGAATGTTCTCAAGAATCTCCTCTTCAGCTAAAGGCTTAAACTGGTTTACAAACTCAACATCTTCCTTTGGATAGTACCCTACCGCAGGTAAAATCTGAGTTACAAGAATAATTACGCCAATGGCTGTCATGAACCCAGAAACCACTGGGTAAGGAATGTACTTGATGTACTTACCCAAACCGAATAAACCTAATCCGACCTGCATTAATCCTGCTAGCAAGAATATCGTGAGAATTGCTGGAAGAGCTTTTGAAACATCCCCATCATTCAAGGCGAGAATACCTGCAATTACAACCATACTCACAGCTGTCATAGGAGCTGTGGGGCCCGATATCTGTGTATTGGTCCCTCCAAAAAGCGCAGCGAAAAAACTCACGAAAATGGCTCCGTAAAGTCCAGCACTTGGACCAAGGCCAGAACTTACTCCAAAGGCAAGCGCCAAGGGTAATGCAACAATACCAGCGGTTAAACCGCCAAATAAATCGCCTTTAAAGTGCTTGAAATTGAATGGGTTTTTCATAAGTCGTTTCTAGTTAACTAGAATGACTCAGCGTAAATCATCCGAAAGGTTCTACAAGGTGAGAAAATAAACGGGATTACATTGGACCCATTGGGGTTCTAATTGCCTTACGTCCATCGCATTTACGAGCTTGGTGATCAGTAGCGCAAGAAGAGACCAGAATACTTGTAGCAAAAGCGGCTATGAGAAGAACAGATATAGATTTGGTGCATTTCATGCTGTAAAGAACGGTGTGGGATTTGCATTATTGTAAGAAGATGAAACCGCTGCCTAAAAGCATGTTGCTAAGTGATTCTGACACCCATAACTACGATGTCATCTACTTGTTCAAGATCGCCTTTCCAGTCCTTTAGTCGTTCTTCAATAAGAGCGTGTTGTTCGTGAGCTGTTTTGGCATGAATATTTTGCAGAAATGTTCTGAACCGTTGCATCATGAATTTCTTTCCTTTAGGACCTCCAAATTGATCAGTATATCCATCAGAAAAAACGTAAACCATATCGTCTTTTTGAACTGGAATTTCATGATTTGTAAACGTGCGAATCTCTTCTCCAAC
>JBLHEU010000057.1:0-16673 GCA_047614525.1 Bacteroidia bacterium
CTTTCTGATACAATAACGTAACCCAGGATACGTTTTCACGTTCTAAGCATGTTTCGAAATACTATAATCATGAAGTCAATCAACATCAATCGTTTCAAAGTACTGAGCATTTTTATTGGTCTTGGATTATTTATGACCGCTTGTCAGAAAGAGCGTTCGTCCACTACTGGTTGGAATCAAAACGACCCTAAAAACGGTGGTTTTGAAGTAACTCCTTGGGAAGGTCAAGAGACTGGACCAGGACTCGTTTTTGTTGAAGGTGGAACCTTCTCAATGGGTAGAGTTGAACAAGACGTTCGGTACGATTGGGATAATATTCCAAGAAGGGCCTCTGTATCTTCATTTTATATGGATGAAACAGAGGTTACCAATGTTGACTATCGTGAATACCTGTACTGGATTTCGCGCGTATTCTACGCCAGTTACCCAGAAGTTTACAAACGAGCCTTACCCGACACCTTGGTTTGGAGAAGTAAATTAGGTTTTAACGAACCTTATGTTGAGTTATACCTAAGGCACCCTGCTTACAATTATTACCCAGTTGTTGGTATAAACTGGTTACAAGCAACTGATTATTGTGCCTGGAGAACTGACCGGGTGAATGAGGAAATTCTTATTAGAGAAGGAATTCTAAGAACAAACCCTAATCAGGTTGATGAAGATAACTTTAACACAGATGCCTACTTGTCAGGACAATATGAAGGCCTTGTGCGTTCTGACCTGATGGACTTAGACCCGAACAAAGACACTCGAAAAGTGAGGTTAGAGGATGGGATTCTTCTTCCTCGCTACCGACTACCAACAGAGGCTGAGTGGGAATTTGCAGCTCTTGGACTTGTTGGCAACACGGTTTTTGAACGTGTTACAGAAAGAAGACTTTACCCATGGAACGGGGCTTACATGCGTAATGCTGATGACCGTTTTAAAGGTGAAATGATGGCGAACTTTAAACGAGGTAAAGGTGACAACATGGGTGCCGCAGGTTTTTTGAATGACCGCGCAGATATTCCAACGGATGTTAACTCTTATTGGCCAAACGATTACGGTCTTTATTGCATGGCAGGTAACGTTAGCGAGTGGGTTAAAGACGTTTACCGTCCATTAAGTATGGAAGATGATGATGACTTCCGAGCGTTTAGAGGTAACGTATTCAAAACTCAGCTTCGCGAAGAAGAAGGTGAAATCGCTGAGAAAGATAGCCTTGGTCGTATTATTTGGAGAGGTGTAACCGAAGAAGAAAACACTCAGAGAAGAAATTACAAGAAATCAGACAACATCAATTTTCTTGATGGTGATTACTCTTCTTCTATCTTCTACACTGCAGAAGAATATAATTCTGGTGGAGAGAAGGCCAACAAACGAATGTATGAGTGGGGAATTACCTCCCTAATCAATGATGAAGCTCACGTTTACAAAGGAGGTTCTTGGAAGGATCGTGCTTACTGGCTTGTGCCAGGAACAAGAAGATACTTAGACGCACAGCAGTCTACCGATGATATTGGTTTCCGTTGTGCAATGACACGTGTTGGAACACAAACACAAGGATTATAACCACTTTATAACTGATTTTGAACCCCGAGTCATTTTGGCTCGGGGTTTTTTACTTTTCAGACATGAATATTGCCGAATTATACAAACTGTATAGACAGACAACTGGAATTTGTACAGACAGTCGAAAGGTGTTTGCAGGGTGCATGTACATCTCGCTTAAGGGCGAGACATTTGACGGCAACAAGTTTGCTTTAGAGGCTTTGAAAAAAGGTGCCTCCTACTCTATTACCGATGACACCCGCTTTCCTGTTACTAACGGCCTAATGCAAGTAGAAAACGGACTTAAAGCACTTCAAGACCTATCTTCCTACCACAGACATCAATTTGATATACCAGTTATTGGAGTTACTGGTTCGAACGGAAAAACCACGACCAAGGAATTGATACAATCTGTGCTTAGCCAGAAATTCAATGTACTAGCCACAGTAGGTAATTTCAACAACCATATTGGTGTTCCATTGACTCTTTTTGGATTGGACAAAGCGCATGAAATTGCAATCATTGAAATGGGAGCAAGTTCGCAAGGAGAAATCAAGGAGCTATCCGATATCGCTGACCCAAATTATGGTCTCATAACCAATATCGGTAAAGCACACTTAGAAACGATGGGTGGATTGGAAGGGGTTCTGAAAACCAAAACGGAACTCTTTGACCACATCCGTATAAATAGCGGAAAGCTTCTGGTTCATAGCTCTGATAAAGCACTTGTATCGAACACCACAAATGACGAATGTTTCCATTACGGTGCGCTGTCTTCAGATGATGTGCAAGGAGGAATTATCAGAGACGGTAACCTGGTTTCTGTGCAATGGAAGCGAAAAGACTCCGTAACAGCTTTAGAAGATTCTCCTATCGTAAAAACGAACCTGACAGGCGCGTACAACTTGCCTAATATAATGGCGGCCGTAGCGACCGGGATTGTGTTTGGGCTAAACGATGATGAAATCGCCAAAGGCATCTCTTCTTACCAGCCATCAAACAATCGGTCTGAAGTGAAGAAGAAAGGTTCTAACACTTTTATTCTGGATGCATACAACGCTAACCCAAGTAGCATGGAAGTGGCGATTAACAACCTAATGGGAACTGATGGTGATTACCATTCGGTAATTCTAGGTGAAATGTTGGAAGTCGGCTCCACGAGTACTGATGAGCACAAAGCTATTTGTCAAAGGCTTCAAATACTAAACATTAAGACCGTCTGTTTAGTCGGTTCGGAATTCACTCAATTCAAAAATGAGTTTCAATTCAATTTCTTTGAAAATGTTGACGAACTAGTTACTTGGCTAAACCACCATCACCTTTCAAACGAAACCGTTCTAATCAAAGGTTCTCGAGGGAACAAACTTGAAAAAGCTACAGCGTTTTTGCTTGCTTAGTCTTTAGTAACAGCTCTTGAGATTACAATCTTCTGAACTTCAGAAGTTCCTTCGTAAATCTGAGTAATCTTAGCGTCACGCATCAACCGTTCTACGTGATATTCCTTCACATAACCGTATCCACCATGAACCTGAACGGCTTCTACCGTTACTTCCATCGCAACTTTTGAAGCAAACAGTTTAGCCATTGAACTTGAAATATCGTAGTTCAAACCTTGGTCTTTTTCCCAAGCAGACTTGTAAACAAGCAAGCGTGCCGCCTCAATCTCAGTTGCCATATCAGCCAGTTTAAACTGAATTGCTTGATGCTGATTAATGGTCTTTCCAAACGCTTTCCTTTCACTCGAATAAGCCAAAGCCAACTCATAGGCACCGTTAGCAATTCCTAAAGCTTGGGCAGCAATACCAATTCGTCCTCCAGAGAGGGTCATCATAGCAAATTTGAACCCGAACCCATCTTCACCAATTCTATTTTCCTTCGGGACTTTCACATCTTGAAACATCAATGAATGTGTATCTGAAGAACGAATTCCTAGCTTATCTTCTTTGGCGCCTACCGTAAATCCTTCCATCCCTTTTTCAACGATAAGAACGTTGATTCCACGATGACCTTTCTCAACGTCAGTCTGCGCTATCACTAAATAAGTAGAGGCGGTCCCTCCGTTGGTAATCCAGTTTTTTGTTCCGTTTAGAATGTAATGATCGCCCATATCAACAGCCCTTGTTTGCTGAGATGTAGCATCAGACCCAGCTTCTGGTTCTGAAAGTGCGAAAGCACCAATTTTCTCGCCCGTAGCAAGAGGCAATAGATACTTAAGCTTCTGCTCTTCTGTACCGTATTTCTCCAACCCCCAGTTCACCAAAGAATTGCAAACACTCATACAAACCGAAGCCGAGTTGTCAATCTTAGAAATCTCCTCCATTGCAAGCACATAGGAAATAGTGTCCATGCCACTTCCGCCATACTTTGGATCCACCATCAAACCAAGAAAACCAAGCTCACCCATTTTCTTAATCTGCTCATGAGCAAACTCCATTTTCGTATCGCGCTCAATAACGCCAGGAAGTAATTCGGTTTGGGCAAAATCCCGTGCCGCTTTCTGAATCATCAAATGCTCCTCGTTCAACTCAGTATTCATACTAAAATCGTTGTTTTATGAGCCGCAAATGTAATTCATTCATGCTAAAATTCCTTAACGTTACACATCAGTTTGGAAGAGGTAAAAACATCGGCTATTGGAATCATGTCAGGCACATCTCTTGATGGCCTAGACTTGTGCTATGTAAACTTCTCATTCCATGATAAATGGCATTTCGAAATTGTAGCAACCGAGTTCATTCCTTATGATGAAAAATGGCGTTTGTCACTTGCTAACGCTCATTCATCAGAGAAAACACAATTAGACTCATTACACCAAAATTTCGGAGCATTCACCTCTACCTGTGTCAACCATTTTCTTCAGACAAACAATCTTGAAAAGCCTGACATTGTTTGCTCTCACGGTCATACAGTATTTCATGACCCAGCCAATGGAATCACTCTTCAAGTTGGAGATGGAGAAATAATTGCTCGAAAAACCGGAATTACTTGTGTTTCTGACTTTAGGACGGAAGATGTTTCGCTAGGTGGACAGGGCGCTCCGTTGGTTCCAATTGGGGATGAATTACTGTTTTCTGATTATGAGGCTTGTCTTAACCTAGGAGGGTTTTCCAATATCAGTTTTAGAGAATCTGGGGAAAGAAGAGCTTTTGATATTTGCCCTGTGAACATCATTCTAAATCCATTGGCCAATTTGCTTGGAAAGGATTTTGACAAGGGCGGAGAAATTGCTCGAAATGGAAATATTGACCTTCATTTGTTTTCCAAACTGAACGACCTTCCACTCTACTCTACCTCTACAAGGCCTTCGCTTGCTAGAGAATGGATTGAGCAATCGTTCATGCCATTGGTCGAAAAGAGTGGTGCTTCAACAGAAGACAAAATTGCAACGCTAACGGAACATGCTGCGCAACAAATCGCCTCGGTCATTAATCAAAGAGCTAAGAGAGGAAAAGTCCTGACAACTGGTGGAGGAGCTAAAAACAAGTTCCTGATTGAACGATTAATCGTGCTATCAGAAGCAGAAATCATTGTTCCAAAAGATGAAATTGTAGATTTCAAAGAAGCCTTGATTTTCGGGTTTCTTGGAGTGCTAAAAGTTCAAAATCAGACAAACGTACTTCGAAGTGTTACAGGATCCAGTCGTGATTCAAACTCTGGCACAATCAACATTGTATTTTAAAACCAAGTACATATATCAACGTGAAATCACCTACGAAAAACGCTTACATTTGCGCGGAATTTTTGAACCTGATTTCGAACGGTGATTGAACTACTAAAAAAGTACGAGGAAAAGAGTCCTGAAATTGTTTTCGAGTGGCACGATCAGCTTACTGAAGCCAAAGGCTGGGTTGTAATTAATTCTCTTCGTGGCGGAGCCGCTGGTGGCGGTACTAGAATGCGAAAAGGTCTTGACAGGAACGAAGTAATGTCTCTTGCAAAGACCATGGAAATCAAGTTTTCTGTGAGCGGACCTCCAATTGGTGGCGCCAAATCAGGTATTGATTTCGACCCTCAAGACCCTCGTAAAAAAGGCGTTCTAGAACGTTGGTACAAAGCGGTTTCTCCACTTTTGAAAAACTATTACGGCACAGGTGGCGACATGAACGTTGACCAGAAGAATGAGGTGATTCCTATAACCGAATCTTATGGCATTTGGCATCCGCAAGAAGGTGTCGTAAACGGTCATTTTAATCCGACCGAAGCGGAGAAAATCAAGAAAATTGGAAAGCTTAGAAATGGTGTTTCCAAAATATTGGAAGACCCGAACTACTGTCCAGACGGACCAACAAAATATCGCGTAGCAGATATGATTACAGGTTTTGGCGTTAGCGAATCTGTAAAACACTTCTACGCTATTTACCGAAGGGAAACGGTTCAAGGGAAGCGTGTAATTGTGCAAGGTTGGGGTAATGTTGCTTCTGCCGCGGCTATGGAATTGGCACATAATGGAGCTTTAATCGTTGGGATTATCGACCGAAATGGTGGCTTAATTAACACAGAAGGGTACGACTTAGAAGCTACAAAAGACCTCTTCATCAACCATAAAGACGGAAACAACCTGAAGGTTGATGGAATGATGAGTTTTGACGAAGTCAACTCTAAAATCTGGGATGTGCCAGCAGATGTTTTCATTCCTGCGGCCGCCTCACGTTTAGTTACTGCAGAGCAACTTAAAAGAATGGTTGATGCTGGATTGAAAACGATTTCGTCTGGCGCAAACGTACCATTTGCAGACCCAGAGATTTTCTATGGTCCAATTATGAGCGATGCAGATAATCAAGTAAGCCTTATTCCTGATTTTATTGCCAATTGCGGAATGGCTAGAGTGTTCGCCTTCTTGATGGAATCTGAAGAGGACGACATTACCGACCACGCTATTTTTAGCGACACATCCGAAACCATTTACAAGGCTTTGGAAAAAGTACACAAACGAGATTCTTCACTTTTAAACGTTAGCCGTTCGGCATTCGAAGTGGCGCTTGAAGAATTAACCAAAACGCCACAACTCGAAACTTTGAAATAATGCTAGAAATTGTACTTATCGTAATTTTTGTTCTTGGATATGTTTCCATAACAATGGAACACACCTTTAAGGTTGACAAACTGATTCCAGCTGTTGGTATGATGGCATTGCTTTGGGCAGTTATCGCTTTAGCTCATATTCCTGTTTTTGAAATTGACGCGATAAAAGGTTTGGTTGAGTCTCACATGGACGAAATGTTGCTCCATCACCTAGGTAAAACAGCCGAAATCCTAGTGTTCCTGATGGGAGCCATGACCATTGTGGAAATCACCGATCACTTTAACGGTTTTGGAGCCATCAAAGAATTTGTAAAAACAAAAGAGAAGAAAGTTCTCCTTTGGATTATGGGTGTTTTGGCGTTCATTCTTTCTGCAATTATTGACAACCTAACCGCTACAATTGTACTAGTAACAATCCTTAAAAAGCTGGTCGACAGTCGCGAAGACCGACTCTGGTTTGCAGGAATGATTGTAGTTGCGGCAAACGCTGGTGGAGCATGGTCTCCAATTGGTGATGTGACCACAACCATGCTTTGGATAGGTAATAAAGTATCTGCCGGAAAACTGGTTGAATTTCTATTCCTACCATCTCTGGTATGTATGATAGTACCAACATTTATTGCCTCGCTTCTACCCGCTTTCAAAGGACAATTAACAACTCCCGCAAGCGATGCAGATGAGAAACCAGCAAGTCTTAGCATGTTGCTTCTCGGTCTCGGAATGATCGTATTCGTACCTATTTTCAAGACCGTTACCCACCTGCCTCCTTACATTGGAATGATGCTATCGCTGGCCGTTGTTGCAACCGTTGCAGAAATTAAAAGCCACCGCGCATTTACTATGTCAGGAGCCGCTCATCACCACAGCCCAGTACACACCGCTTTGGCTAAAATTGAAATGCCAAGTATCCTTTTCTTCTTAGGAATATTAATGGCCGTAGCCGCACTTGAAAGCGTTGGAATGATTTTCGAACTGGGAGAAACCGTTCGTGCCGCAATTCCAGATGATGTATTTGTTATACTAATGGGCTTTGGCTCTGCCGTTATTGATAATGTACCACTAGTTGCCGCAAGTATGGGCATGTTCCAATTACCACTAGATCACCACATCTGGCACTTCATTGCTTTCTCTGCCGGTACAGGTGGTAGCATGCTCATTATCGGTTCTGCCGCTGGTGTAGTAGCAATGGGAATGGAGCGCATCGATTTCATCTGGTACTTCAAAAAAATCGCTTGGTTAGCCATGATTGGTTTTATTGCTGGTTGCGGAACCTTCATGCTTATGGTACAACTGCTTCACGGAGTTTAATCAGGGCGTTCCCTCGCCTGCGCTACAACCTACCTACAATCGGGCGGGCTGTTCGCTGTATCTTTTTCTTCTTACCCTTCAAAAACCTCAGGGTGCTAGAAAAAGGATGCCGCTTCCATCCCTAACGCGAGCGCATTTTATGAACGCAATTAGGTTACGGGATAGTTCTACTCTTTTACATCATTAATTAAAAAACGCTCCACCGTTGGGGCGTACAGTAGCACGCCCTTACAAGCTGTGTAGAACTTGATGCCCGTATTTAATGTCGAATATCAACCAACAATATCTTTGAAACCATGAGCATAAAGGTTGTAGAGCTTTTCGCTGGTGTTGGTGGATTTAGAATAGGACTTGAGGGTTATCCTAAACACAAGAATTCCGCTTATAAAGTTGTTTGGAGCAACCAATGGGAGCCAAGCACCAAAAAGCAACATGCCAGTTTGGTTTATGAGCATCGCTGGCCAAGTGCCAATCACACCAACAAAAAAATTGAAGAAGTAATTGAAACCGATTTTGACCAAATCCCCAATCATGATTTGTTGGTTGGAGGCTTTCCCTGTCAGGATTATTCTGTAGCAACCACGTTACGAAATTCAAAAGGATTACGCGGCAAAAAAGGGGTGCTTTGGTGGAGTATTGAAGGCATACTTAGAAAGAAAGGTGCCGATAAACCGAAGTATTTGATGCTCGAAAATGTGGATCGGTTGCTAATCTCTCCAGCCAATCAAAGGGGACGAGATTTTGCAATCATGCTTTCGTCTTTAAACGCGCTGAATTATGCCGTAGAATGGCGCGTTATTAATGCCGCAGATTACGGAATGCCTCAAAGAAGAAGACGTGTTTTCATACTCGCTTATCACAAATCTACTGGCATTTATAAAGAGCTGATTGCTAAGAAAAACAAACTCAACTGGTTAGGATCTGAAAGCGTAATTGCCAGAGAGTTTCCAGTAAAGCCGCTAGCAAACAAACCAATTAGCGGAACTATTAATGCTGACATTCAAGTGGTTTCAGATGCCTTTAATAGCGAAGGAGCGAAATCTCCTTTTATGAATACTGGAGTTATGCTAAACGGTGAATTCATCACCGTAAAAACGGAAAGCAACTACCAAGAAGAACGCACTGTTTTGGAAGACATCCTTGTGGAGGCCAAAAAAATACCATCTGAATTCTTCATTGATGAATCTGCTTTAAAAGATAAGAAAGGTTGGGCTTTTCTGAAGGGAGCTAAGAATATTGAGCGCACAAACGCTCAAGGGCATAAGTACACTTTCTCGGAGGGTTCTATGACTTTCCCAGATGCTTTAGACGCGCCTTCTAGAACTATTGTAACTGGCGAAGGCGGCCCAAGCCCTTCTCGGTTTAAGCACGTTATTCTCAAAAATGGCCGCTATAGAAGGCTACTTCCAATTGAACTAGAACGGTTAAATATGTTCCCAGATAACCACACCAAGTTGGATGGCGTTTCTGACCCAAAACGTGCTTTCTTTATGGGTAACGCCTTGGTTGTTGGTGTAGTGGAGAAGCTTGGTAAACAGCTCGCTTTAAGGATTACGAACGGAACTGATTGATTTTCATTTGAGTTCATGAGTACTACTCAATTGAAGCGACATCCTTTTCCGAGGAACGATGAAAAGATAAAGCAGAAAGCCTGACCCACGCCTTTATAAAACGTGGGAAACGCCCAAAACGTCTTCAATTATGTTTCAATAATGAAAACCGCTTGAGCTCGGAAGACAATTTTTTCACTTTGCACCAATACTAAAGCTAACATCTGAGTGTTTATAAATGGGTAGGATGCTCAACGTGCTCGCAACCCTCAATAGATACTTTCGATACGGAGTACAATTACCTCAACCTTTAATCAATCAACTATGAATTTGATGTTCATTCAATCAGCCATGGCACAAGAGACAATGGTGCCAGAAGAAATAGGAGAAGAGCAAACGCTGTCAATCATTGAATTGATGACTTCGGGCGGCATTGGTGGCAACATTATTATGCTGGTTTTGCTTCTGTTATCTATTGTTGCCATCTACATTTTTGTGGAGCGTTTTCTTACCATTAGCAAAGCTGGTGTAGAAGACCCTGCGTTTTTCAACGGGCTGAAAGACAGTATACATAAGAGTGATTTAGCTACCGCGAAAACCCTTTGCGCCACTACAAACACAGCAATTTCTAGAATGCTAGGAAAGGGTATTTCGAGAATTGGTCGTCCGTTGGGAGATATTTCTGCAGCTGTAGAAAATGTGGGTAAGCTCGAGACGTACAAGTTGGAGAAGAATTTGGCCACGTTGGCTACCATTTCTGGAGCTGCCCCAATGATTGGTTTCTTGGGAACGGTTATCGGGATGATTCTGGCTTTCCATGAAATGGCTATGGCAGGTGGAGCTGTTGATGTATCGATGCTTGCGGGTGGAATTTACACGGCAATGACAACTACTGTGGCCGGTTTGGTGGTAGGAATTATGGCTTATTTGGGATACAACACGTTAGTTGCAAAGGTGGAAGCGGTGGTTTTTAAAATGGAAGACCGTTCAAGCGAATTCATCGACCTACTTCACGAGCCAGCTTAACGAATTATTAATTCCTAATTGAATTAGAAATGGGACTTAGAACAAGAAATAAGGTTAGTCCAAACTTCAACATGTCGTCTATGACTGACATTGTGTTTTTGTTGCTAATATTCTTTTTGATTACATCAACACTCGTTACAACAAACGCTTTGGATTTGGTTCTGCCCAGCAGTAATTCTAAATCGGTGAAGAAGCAAACGGTATCTGTTTCGATTGATAAATCTCTGAAGCACTACATAGATAGAGATGAAGTTTCGGTTGCAGCTATGGAAAACTTGATTCATCAGCGTCTAGCAGATGCAGAAGACAAAGTAATTGTGCTGAGAGTTGAGAAAGGCGTGCCCATTGAATATGCCGTTAAAGTGATGGACATTGCCTATCAGAATAAATACAAAATCGTTCTGGCAACAAAACCAGAGTAATGGATTTAGCAGAGAAGAAAAATAAACGAAAGGCGATGATTACATCGCTGAGCATTCATGCGTTATTGCTGTTGCTCTTCCTATTCTTTGGTCTCACCACCATTCATCCAAAGCCCGAAGAAGGCATGATGATTAACTTCGGAAATACCGATATGGGTTTAGGTGATACCGAAAGTGACCCTGCTCAATCAGAAGTTGTGGAAGAACAGGTTGAGGAAGAAGTTCAGCCAGCAGAAAGCGTTGCAACTCCTTCTGACCCTGTGGTTGAAGAACAAGTAGTTACCCAAGATATGTTGGATGCTATTGCACTTAAAGAAGAGCAAAAACGAAAGCAAAAAATTGAAGCTGAAGAAAGGGCTGAGGAAGAACGAATAGCGTCTAAAAAGGCGCGTGTTGAAGAAGAAAAGCGTGCCGCAAGTGCCGCTTTATTTAAGAAAGCCAAAGATGGGCAAGGCACAGGAGAAGGAGACACCCAGCCAGGCGGAAATCAGGGAAGTGCTGGTGGAACGCCAGGAGCTCCGCATGGCTTAGGCGGAAGTGGTGATGGAATGTCTTTTAACCTCGGAGGAAGAAACATGGTCTCTGCACCGAAAATTGTAGACACTTCTCAAAAAGAAGGTAAAGTTGTGGTTGATATTATCGTAGATAAATACGGTAAAGTAGTTAAAGCCACTCCCGGCGGGCGGGGTTCTACTACAACAGACAGGCACTTAGAAAAACTCGCTACCGAAGCGGCTTACAACACAAAGTTCAACGCCAAGGCTGATGCTTCCATTCAGCAAAAAGGCTCCATGACCTTTGTCTTCATTTTGGAGTAATGAACTATTCGGAAACGCTGGGATACCTTTTCAGTCAGTTGCCGATGTACCAACGGCAAGGCGTGGCTGCTTTTAAGAAAGACCTTTCAAACACTTTAGCGCTTTGCGAACTGTTGGGCAATCCTGAAACCAAGTTCAAAAGCATTCATATTGCCGGAACCAACGGCAAAGGTTCTGTAAGCCACATGTTGGCTTCGGTATTTCAAGAAGCTGGCTATAAAGTTGGTTTGTACACCTCCCCTCACCTAACCGATTTCCGAGAAAGAATCAAGATTAATGGTGAGATGATTTCGGAGCAATCTGTAATCGAATTCGTTCAGAATTACAAATCAGATTTTGAAACAATCAAACCTTCATTCTTTGAAATGACCGTAGCGTTGGCATTTGACCATTTTGCAAAAAGCAAAGTTGACATCGCCATTATTGAAACGGGTTTAGGCGGAAGACTAGATAGTACGAATGTGATTACACCAGAACTTTCGGTAATCACTAATATTGGCTACGATCATCAGCAATTCTTGGGAGACACTCTTCCTGAAATTGCTGGAGAAAAGGCTGGAATCATCAAGCCGAATGTTCCTGTTGTAGTTGGTGAGTTCCAACAAGAGGTTGCCGAAGTATTTGAATCGAAGGCGCGCGATACACATAGCCGATTACGATTTGCTAACCGTGAATGGGAAACTCGAAAACAAATACTTGAAGACGATAAACTCCAAATGAACCTTCGTCATTATGACGGAATGGAGCTGGAGGTTGAAAGCGAGCTTTCAGGCCCGCATCAAGCCAAGAACTTGATAACTGCTTTAGAAGTCGTTCGTACACTTTCAGATACAGGCTGGGACCTCACTCGCGAGCATTTCAAAGCAGGCATCAATCATGTCATCAGCAATACTGGTCTTAAAGGTCGATGGCAGGTGCTAGGTAGAAACCCGTTAATCATTGCTGATACTGGCCACAACAGAGAAGGTCTTGAACCCAACATAAGTCGTTTGCTTTCCAACCGAAACCCAGAACAGCTACATTTTGTTTGGGGAATGGTAAACGATAAAGATGTTTCTAAAACGCTTGCTATGCTTCCTAAAGAAGCCTCTTATTACTTCTGTAAACCTGACGTACCACGCGGATTAGAAGTTCAATACTTATCAGAAACGGCTAAAGAATTAGGATTAAAGCACATTCCGTTTCCCTCTGTTTTAGAAGCCTTAGAAGCCGCAAAAGGTCTTGCAAAACGCGATGATATCATCTACGTTGGTGGAAGCACTTTTGTGGTTGCGGAAGTAGTGTGAATTTTCTGCTTGCAGAATTCAAATCCTTCTTTACTTTTGCATTCCCGAATTCGGGCGATTAGCTCAGTTGGTTCAGAGCACCTCGTTTACACCGAGGGGGTCGGGGGTTCGAATCCCTCATCGCCCACCAAAAGAAAAGGCCTTCCATTTGGGAGGCCTTTTTCTATAATTAATAGCGCGTAATTATCACTCCGTGAAACTAATAGGATTAGAACTGTTTGAAAGCTGCATCAACTTCAATTCTCCTGCCTTTCTCACTAATGCCATTTGGCCGTTTTCCTGTAATGCTTCGTAAACAATTTGGTCAATTACAATTTGCTCTTTCCCTACTAGCTTAGAAATTGTTAGCGTTTCTCCGCGAGAACTCAGTTTAAAGTTGGCATGTATCTGATTCCTTATTCCTCCTTGATCATCACACCAAATAACAATGGAAGATTTAGCAGGAATTACGCCTTTTTTAAGTTTAAATTTTCGTTTGCGCCTCGGATTATCTGAGATGTAATAATCACCCTCTGATAAATCAATTGACTGGTTCGTAGTATTATACGCTTCCAACCAATCTGAATGCTCTCCAAACTCATTCATTCTAACCGAGCCCTTAGCTACCACGGTTTTGATTATTAACTCAGGTTGTACGTTGAGGATTGATTGAGCGCTTGTTGCTTTAGTAATTCCCAAAATCAATGTGGCCAGAAGTAATTGCTTTTTCATGTTTCAAAGATGAACTACCGACTTTACCAGCAGGTTAAACCAAGGTGAGGAAATGTTTAAGCATTCGTTATTAAGTCGATTCCGAAAAAATCAACCAAAAATTGATGTGAAATATTTTAAGCAAGAGAGTCGGGCTACCGTCCAAAGCTTATTGAACACGGCCAGAAATACGGTTATCAACTATAGCTATGCAGATAAGAAGTTCTTGGGTTTAAAGGTTTGCACAAGGCCGAAATGGATGGAACATTACGGTTTCGTTTAATACAATTGTCTTGATGCTATTAAATGTCTTAAGCCCACTGTTTCTATTGCTGGATGTGGATGTGGATAATTGAATTTATTTATACTGTGTTGTTAATTTTTCCCTTTATCGAGATGCAAACAAGCAGAGAGGAATACGATTATTTGCCATCATTACACTAAATCTTTAAATACACTTTACATACTAATTTAGCAGAATACTTATAAATTAATATTACATGCCATGTGCGTGATTAAATTCACTGCTCAGATAGTTTTTTAAAGCTCTTTTTTTCCAATTTAATTTATACTCTGGACGTAGTTAATTTTATTAAAAGCCATGAAAATTATTTTAAAATATTTCTTAATACAAATTATCCTATTGATTTCAAGCAATCTTTATGCTCAGATTGGTATAGGAACAACAACACCTGACAATTCTTCCGCCCTAGACATTTCTTCCACTACTAAAGGGCTTTTAATGCCACGATTAACCACGTTAGAAAGAGATTTAATAGTATCTCCAGCGACAGGCTTAATGATTTTTAATACCACCTTGTCTGATGGTCAAATAAATATTGGAACTCCCTTGGCGCCAAGTTGGATAGGCATTAAACATGTCATTTGTTCCGAGACTGCAGGTGATCATACTACTACCACATCCACTAGTAATTTGTTGGTACCAGGTATGACGGTGTCGCCTAATCCGGGTACTTACGTTGCTTTGTTTAATGCGCAAATCGCGAAATCATTTAGTTCTCCACAAGGTGTTATTGATGTGGACGAGATATACCAAGCATTAACGGCTACGCCAGGCGGTGTGCCTCACGCCCTTGCTTTTGGTGCTGGAGAGGTTTTGTCTCCAGGTGTATATGACGTAACGGGAGCAGCATCGATTGCTCCAGGAATACTTACATTGGATGGTGGTGGAGACCCAAATTCCGTGTTTATTATCAGAAGTACCGGTGCATTTACTACGGCAACTACCACAAATGTAGTTTTGACCAATGGAGCAACCTCCAATAATGTTTTCTGGATGTCTGAAGTAGCCATAAATATAGGCCCTGGCGCTATAATGAAAGGGGTCTTGGTTTCTCCAGCCGGAGCGATTGGATTGGGAGCGAATACGAACCTTGAAGGAAGAATGTTTACAAAGGCAGGAGCATTAACTATTGTGGCAGGCTCCATTCTTACAGCCCCATCGGGTGCTTCTCCTATTGATTTAGGAATCCTTTCTTCGTTTGTAATGTTCAGTTCTGCCGGTACTGTTTTAGATAATGCAACTTCTACGATCACTGGAGATGTGGGCACTGCAGCAGGAGCTCTGACAATTATAGGCACGCATTTTGGGGAACAATATCCTTCTGGCACAATAGCTACTAACGCTGCTACTGCTACTTACTGCATTTATCAAAATGGGGTTGAAGTAGTTCATTCTAGCAGAACAATTGATTCAGAGACATCAGTAGTGTCTCTCCAAGCAAAGGTTACTACTCTAACCACAGGGGAAGCCATTGAAGTACGGTGGAAAGTTGATACTGGTGAAGCGATGCTTGACCATAGAACCTTATCGTTGATTCCTTCTGGAGATTAGTTACTTCCAATTTAATTTACATAATACACACAGTTACCTGCACTAAAAAAACTATGAAAATTATTTTAAAAGGTTTCGTAATACAGCTTATTCTATTGGTTTCAAGCAATCTTTATGGTCAAGTTGGTATAGGAACAACAACACCTGACAATTCTTCTGCCCTAGATATTTCTTCAACCAATAAGGGACTTTTAGTGCCACGATTAACCACCTCAGAAAGAGATTTAATAGTATCTCCAGCCGCAGGCTTAATGATTTTTAATACCACCATAAATGATTGTCAAATAAATATTGGAACTCCCTCGGTGCCAAGTTGGACAGGTGTCAAAAGAGCTATGATTGGTTCTGTTACGGCAGGCGATGTAATCAGTACCACCTCCACTAGCAATTTGTTGGTAACAGGCATGACGGTGTCGCCTGATCCAGGTACTTACATCGCTTTGTTTAATGCCCATGCAGAGACCGTATTTAGTTCAAATCAAGGCCTTATTGATATGGACGGGATATACCAAGCCTTAACGGTTATGCCAGGTGGTGTGCCTCACGGTCTTGCTTTTGGTGCTGGAGAGGTTTTGTCTCCGGGGGTTTATGACGCGGTTGGAGCAACATCGCTTTCCGGAATACTTACATTGGATGGTGGTGGAGACCCAAATTCTGTGTTTATCATCAGAAGTACTGGTGCATTTACTACGGGAGCAACTACCACCAATGTAGTTTTGACCAATGGAGCAAGCTCCAATAATGTGTTCTGGATGTCTGAAACAACCCTATCTACGGGAGCTGGCTCAATAATGAAAGGAACATTGGTTTCTCCTGCCGGAGCGATTTCTTTGGGAGCGAATACGAACCTTGAAGGGAGGATGTTCACAAAATCAGGAGCATTAAGTATAGGTTCGAATTGCATTCTTACAGCTCCCTCCGGTGTTTCTCCTATTGATTTAGGGGATCTTTCCTCATTTGTAATGTGGAGCTCTGCTGGTGCGATTTCAGATGACGCAACCTCTACAATTACTGGAGATGTGGGCACTGCATTAGGAGCTCTGGCAATTGCAGGTACACATTTTGGGGAAAAATACGCTGCTGGTTCAACATCAAGTAACTTAACCACGTTCAGCATTTATCAAAATGGGAGTGAGGTACTTAATTCTAGTAGAACAATTAACTCA
>JBLHEU010000058.1:0-16365 GCA_047614525.1 Bacteroidia bacterium
ACAGCCATAGTTGTTGCTACTGGAGCTTTTGCTCAATCCTTTGTACAACAGCAAGTTACGTCTACAGTAGCTAAGGAAGTTGTATTTCCAACTCCAAACGCAGCAGCAGCTACACCAGATGACACTTTGGGCTGGGATGAATTAGGAAATCAATTAATACAGTATGGTTCTGACGCTGGTTATGTTTTCGGAACAAACTCTATTGAGTTTCCAGCACCTGCACCTGCAGGAACTTTCCAGTTTAACTTGGAATATGCCAGAAGTTTTGTGATTCAAGACCCTCAGACAGTAATCGGTGCTGGCTTCATCTTCGGAGCTAAAACAGATGTGAGCGGTGATCCAAGCGCGGTAACTGCGAAACTTTATGCTCTTGAACAGGATGCTGCTGTAAGCGTGCTAGCAAATCCGTTAACGTACGATGCAGACGGACCAGGCTCTACGGTTAAGGCAAGTGGAGCGATTGCTTTTGCTGATGCTGATACTGTTTTTCCAAATGTTACTTGGGTTGATTTTGATAGCGAAGGATGGGTTTCTTCAGATTTTGTTATCGGATTAGATATTACTAGCCTTTATGGGGCTCCTAGCGATACGATAGTATTGATGGCTGATGCTCATAACGATTCAGACGGTAATTCTACTTTCACAAGGTTTACCCAAGGAGCAAATACTTCTGGCCCTTCTGTATGGGCTCAGTCAACTGCATTGTTGATTGATGATTTGTTTCTGAACCTTGCAATTTTTGCAGTTGTTGCGGAGAGTCCAAACAGTATTGAAGAGCAGACTTTCATTGATGGAGTGAAGGCTACAACTTACCCTAATCCAGGATTGACTAGCGATAACATTACTATTCAGTACGGTGTAGAGAAAGCGGTTAAAAATGTTGATGTAACCATCTTTAATATGAATGGTCAAATGGTGTTCACGACCTCTGAAGGCGATAAAGCAAGCGGAAACTACAACGTTACCGTTCCTGCAGGAACCTTAAGCGCTGGCACTTACACATACTTGGTTCAGGCTGATGATTCTAGAATTGCTAAAAGAATGGTGATTCTTAAGTAAGCGTCTAAATTCTATGAAATTAAAAGAGCGACCAATTCAATTGGTCGCTCTTTTTTATTGCAAAAAACATTGAAATCTATTTGGCTAAATCTGCCCGTACTTTCTTCATGAATTTTGAAGCGTAAACAAAATCGATTACCTCCTGATTGTCCGTTCTTAGAATCTCCTCTTTAGAGCCTTCCCACCACTTTTCACCTTCGTAAATGAAATGGATGTTCTCTCCAATTTCAATAACCGAGTTCATATCGTGCGTAATCACAATTGTTGTGATGTTGTATTCGTCTGTAATCTCCTTTATCAACTGGTCAATAACCAAACCTGTTTTAGGGTCTAACCCAGAGTTAGGCTCATCACAAACCAAATACTTTGGGTTCATTGCAATTGCTCTTGCAATCGCCACCCGCTTTTTCATTCCTCCACTTAATTCAGATGGATAAAGCTGTGCCGCATCCGGTAAATTAACTCGGTCTAGACAAAATTGAGAACGTTCTCTTTTCTCTGCCATTGATTTATCCGTGAACATCGAAAGGGGAAACATCACATTCTGTTCAACGGTCAGAGAATCGAAAAGCGCACCTCCCTGAAAAAGCATTCCAATATCTTGCCGAACACTCTTTTTCTCATTAAATGACATGCGCGCAAACTCTCGCCCGTCATATTCAATCGTTCCAGAATCAACTTCATGCAATCCAACCATACATTTGGTAAGCACAGTTTTTCCAGAGCCACTTTGGCCAATGATAATATTTACCTGACCCTTGTGGAATTGAGCATCAATGTCCTTTAAAACGTGATGATCGCCAAAGCTTTTGTTCAACCCTTTTACTTCTATCATTGAAGTAACATTTGGGTAAGAAGCAAGTTGAACGTGAGAATAATTACAATGCTGTACACAACAGAAACGGTACTTGCTCTGCCTACTTCCAATGCACCTCCACTAGTATGATAACCGAAGTACGCAGGTACAGTTGTGATAATGACAGCAAATACCATAGCTTTTATTAGCGCGTAGACAATATAGAAGGGCTGAAACCAATACTGAATTCCGAAAATAAAATTGCTACCAGATACCTCACCAGTAAGAATACCAGCTGTATAGCCCCCAACCATTCCAAGTATCATACTCATAATAACAAGGAATGGATTGCAGATTACCGCTGCAATCATCTTTGGTCCAACTAAATAACCAGTAGAGTTCACCCCCATAATATCCAAGGCATCAATCTGATCGGTAACCCTCATTGTGCCTATTTCGCCAGCGATACTTGAGCCTACCTTACCTGCAAGAATAATGCTGATAATGGTTGGAGAGAATTCTAGAATTAGTGAATCTCTAACACCCAGACCAACTGTGTAAAGAGGAATAAGCGGGCTATCGATATTATATGCCAACTGAATGGTGAGCACCGCACCCATAAAGGCGCTTACAATAGCCACCAGGCCAATAGATGCATAACCAACGTTCTGTATTTCTTCGAAAATCCGTTGTCTGAAGACGCTCCACTTCTCGGGTTTCCTGAATACTCTAGTCATCCAGAGCACGTACCTACCAATATGAACGAAAACTCCCATCTACTTGCCGCTAAATTTAGGGATAAACCCAATGCTCAGAAAATATCCGTCAACATATCTTGTTTAAACTTGGATTACCTTTACGTCTCGATGAAAAAACTGGTGCAATTCTTTTTATTGCTGTTATGCACATCCGTGCTCGCATCATGTGCTAGTAGAAAAAGAGGCAAAGGATGCGATTGTCCGGGTTTTGGCCAAGTTCTACCAGCCCAAACTCAAGACACTACCTCATTTAGGGTATAAGCTTCATAATTGCTTCGTTTAGCATCCTTTCTCGTTACTTTCGACAGCGCTAAATCAAGCTTATTAGCAATGACTGCAAAAGACCTTATTCTTGGACAACACGCTATCGTTTCTTCCTTCTTGGATGAGACGCTTGCCAAGCATTTGGCTGAAAGAGGTGTGGTTGCTGGCGAACAACTTTGTGTTGAACGCATTGCTCCAACAGGCGATCCAATTGCTATTCGTGTTTCAGATCACGTTTTGTGCATCAGAAAAAGAGAAGCATCTAGCATCCTTGTTCAGACAGAACTAGTCTAAGCGGTAATTAAGTAACGTATGGGTGAAGAGAAAGCTAGGCTGAAAGTTGCGCTAATTGGCAATCCGAACAGCGGCAAAACCTCCCTATTTAATAAGCTTACTGGACTACACCAAAAAGTTGGAAATTTTCCTGGGATTACGGTAGAAAAAAAGTCGGGTCAGTTTGAAGTTGGCAAGCTAAAAGTTGATTTAGTTGACCTTCCCGGAACCTACAGTTTGGAACCCCGTTCAATGGACGAGAAGGTTGCTGTTCAGGTAATTTCAGACTCTTCAAATTCAGACCACCCAGAGTTGGTTTTAATTGTTGTTGATGCATCTCATCTAAAAACCAGCTTGTATTTGGCGCTTCAGGTGCTAGAAAAAGACATTCCGGCAATTTTGGTTTTGAATATGGCGGATCAACTTTCGCGATTATCGCTAGAGTTGGATTTAGAAATTCTCTCATCCGAATTAGGTGTCCCTATTGTGAAAACCAATGCCAGAAATGGAGTAGGCGTGGCAGAATTGAAAGATGAAATACTCAACCATTCCTTAAAATCGTCAAAAGTTAGTTGGTCTGCGGAATCAACAGAAAGGCACGTAATTATCAAACGCATTTTAGGTAAAGCCAAAGCAGATGGGCCAATTGCTATTCACGCATTAACGAAAAAGCTTGACGATGTACTGACTCATAGAATTTGGGGCGTGGTGTTTTTCTTGTCTTTGCTGGGGTTAATCTTTCAAGGAATTTATTCTTGGTCGGCATACCCGATGGAATTGATTGAAAGTCTTTTCGGGCATGGAGCTTCCTTTTTTGCTGATGTTTTGCCCGATTCATTTTTCACTAGGCTTTGGATTGAAGGAATTTGGGCTGGGCTTGGAGGTGTTGTGATTTTTATTCCTCAAATCGCTTTTTTGTTCTTATTCGTTGCTGTTTTGGAAGAGTCTGGTTACATGGCCAGAGTAAGTTTTATTGCTGATGGTTGGTTACGCAAATTCGGCTTGCAAGGACGTTCAATTGTTCCCTTGATTGGCGGAGTGGCATGTGCGGTTCCAGCAATTTTAGCAGCAAGAACAATCTCTAACGAAAAGGAAAGAATCTTAACCATTATGGTTACGCCATTTATGGCATGTGCCGCTCGGTTACCTGTTTACGCCTTGCTTATTTCGCTGGTAATTCCTGTTGGCTATCAGGGTTTAACACTACTATTTATGTACCTGCTTGGCGTGGTTGCCGCTCTCGGAGCAGCATTGGTTTTAAAACGAACAATACCTTCAACGGAAGACAGTCATTTCCTACTTGAACTTCCTGATTATCGAGTTCCAAAAGTGTCTAACGTTCTTCTTGAAATTACTAGAAAAGCCACACAATTTGTGACGAGCGCTGGAAAGGTAATTGTAGTGATTTCCATACTGCTTTGGCTAGGAGCATCTTATGGCCCTACGGATAGATTTGAAGCCATTGAGCAGAAATATTCTGAAGTTGAAGGAGATGAAGCGGAGCAGATGAAGAAAGCTGAGTTGCTTGAGAATTCCTACATCGGTATCGTTGGTAAATCAATCGATCCAGTAATCAAACCTTTGGGTTACGATTGGAAAATTGGAATTGCCCTGATAACATCTTTTGCCGCTAGAGAGGTTTTTGTGGGCACTATGGCAACCATTTATAGCGTTGGCGGAAGTGATGATGATGTTTCTTCGGTGCGAGAAAAAATGCAGACTCAACTTAAACCAGGTACAGATGAACCACTTTACGACCTTCCGTTTGGGTTGTCGCTAATGGTGTTTTATGCTTTCGCGATGCAATGCATGAGCACAATAGCTGTGGTTAAAACCGAAACTGGAACTTGGAAATGGCCAATAATTCAGTTTGTAATGATGACAGGCCTTGCCTATGTTTCAAGTTTGCTGGTTTACAATTTGGCTTCGTTTCTTTGATTCATGAATCGTGAAGAACGAATTCGGAATGCAATAAGACCTTTTGTGCCAGATGGAGCAGAGCAAACGCTGGCACAAAAAATTGTTGCCTACCGATGTCATCTTACAATCGCCAAAGACCGTAAAACGAAAGCTGGTGATTACCGCCATCCATATGGGAAAATTGGGCATCGTGTTTCCGTAAACGGGAGTCTTAATAATTACGCCTTCCTGATAACGCTGGTGCACGAATTGGCTCATTTAGTCAATTGGGAACGCCACGGTAGAAAGGTAAACCCGCATGGGAAAGAATGGAAATTGGCGTTTCAGGAATTGATGGTTGAATTTCTCAAACCAGAAATCTTCCCACAAGACGTATTGACTGCGCTCAGTTTGCATATGAAGAAACCTAAGTCTGCCACAGTCCGAGATTTGGAGTTAATGCGCGTGCTTAGGTCGTATGATGAAAGAACCGATTCGGTGCTTTTGGAAGACCTCTCAGAAAGACAAGAATTTCTTCTTGGAAAGCGTACATTCAAGAAAGGAGAAAAGCTTAGAAAACGCTACCGTTGCGAAGAGGTAGATTCAGGTAAAATTTACCTTGTAAGCGCCATTGCGGAGGTCATTCCAGCTACGGTATAGAATATTATCTTCGCGAATACTAAGGATTAATCTATGTCAGAAACTACGATAAAGGAGGATAGCACCGTTTCCGATCTTGCCGAGGATTTGGTGGGGTCTGAAATCATCAAAATTGCTGGTGAGATTAACGCTAGAATTGCGCAAGGAGAAAACATCACCAACCTAACAATTGGAGATTTCAATCCAGAGATTTACCCACTACCAAAAGCATTACTTAACGAGATAGTTAGTGCGTATGAAGCAGGGCACACCAACTACCCTCAGGCTAATGGCATGGAGGTTACTCGTGTGGCTGTTAGCAATTACTTAGAAACAAGACTAGGCCTGTCATATTCGAAAGAAGATATTCTCATATCTGGTGGCGCAAGACCTCTAATTTATGCGGCATACCGCGCATTGGTTAATAAAGGAGATAAGGTGATTTTTCCAATTCCAAGCTGGAATAATAATCATTATACGTACCTAAATTTTGCTGAGCCAGTTATTGTTGAGTCAAGGCCTGAAAACAAGTTTTTACCAACTGCGGGAGATCTTGAACCGCATGTAAAAGATGCGGCTATTATAGCGTTGTGTTCTCCGTTAAATCCAACGGGAACATCCTTTACCAAAAAAGGGTTGACCGAGATTTGCGATTTGATTATTGAAGAGAACAAAAGAAGAGTAGGCCAAAAGCCACTATATCTTTTGTATGACCAGATTTATTGGGCTTTAACTCTTGGAAAAACGAAGCACTTTGATCCAGTTTCTCTTCGTCCGGAAATGAAAGATTACACCATTTATATTGATGGTATTTCAAAAGCATTTGCTGCAACAGGCGTTAGAGTTGGTTGGGCATTTGGCCCTAATAAAGTAATGGCTAAAATGAAAGCTTTGCTAAGCCATGTTGGAGCATGGTCGCCAAAGCCAGAGCAAATTGCAACAGCCGCCTTTTTGAACAGAACGGATGCTGTTGATGCCACAATTCTGAAGCATCGGGATATGATTTCTGAACGTGTGAATAAGCTGTTTAACAGTTTCTCCGCATTGCGAGAAATTGGTTTTCCTGTAGATGCCATCCAAGCAGAAGGCGCAATGTACCTGACGGTTAAAATTGACCTTATCGGAAAAACAACCGATGAGGGAGAATTACTGAACGATGCCAAGGACGTTACCATGTTCCTCATTAGAAAAGCTAAGGTTGGAATTGTACCGTTCTATTGTTTTGGAGCTTCAAGACAAAATCCGTGGTTCAGAATTTCTGTAGGAACACTTAAAACCGAAGACATTTCGGTTGTAATAGATAATCTTCGAGAGGCCTTAAGCCAATTCAAGAAATGAGCAAGAAAAACCCCAATCACTTTGTGGTGATTATGGCAGGAGGAGTCGGTACCCGATTCTGGCCAATGAGTAGAATCCCACATCCAAAGCAATTTTTAGACATTCTTGGAACAGGAAAATCCCTGCTTCAGCAGACCTACGATAGGTCTAAGAAAGTATGTCCTGCCGAGAATATCTTCATCGTAACAAATGCGCAATACAAAGGACTTGTACAGGAGCAATTGAAAGAGATGAAATCATCTCAAATTCTACTTGAACCAGCGAGAAAGAACACAGCCCCTTGCATTGCTTATGCGGCATATAGAATTAAGGCAATGAACCCTGATGCCTGCATGGTTGTGGCGCCATCGGACCATTTGATTTTGAAGGATACCGAGTACACATCGCTTATTAATCAGGCGTTTGATGTTGTAGAGAAAGAGGATGCATTGATTACACTTGGAATTACACCAACTCGTCCTGACACCGGTTACGGATACATTCAGTTTGAGGAGAAAAAGGATGATGAAGGTGTTCATAAAGTAAAAAGCTTCACCGAAAAACCAGACTTGGAAATGGCCAAGCAATTGGTGGCAAGTGGCGAGTTTCTTTGGAACGCTGGAATCTTTGTTTGGTCGGTAAGTGGTATTATCAAATCCTTCAAAAAGCTCATGCCAGATCTTTATCAGTTGTTTGAAGATGGCCGTGAAGAATTCAATACACGCACGGAACCAAAGCTAATTGGCGACATCTATCTGCAATGCAAAAGCGTTTCCATTGATTATGGTGTGATGGAAAAAGCCAAAAATGTATATACACTAGCCGCAGATATTGGCTGGAGTGATTTAGGCACTTGGGGCTCGCTTTATTCTTATTCTGATAAGGATTCTGAAGGGCACGTAATTCAAGGTAAAAACGTGCTGACTTACGATTCCAAGAATTGTGTTGTAAACGTTCCTAAAAACAAACTTGTTGTTCTTCAAGGAATGGAAGACATGATTGTAGTTGAGAACGATGATATTCTTCTGATTTGCAAGCAGGAAGATGAACAGCAAATCAAGCGTATTGTGAATGATGTAAAGGCCACGAAGGGCGAGAAGTTCGTATAGCGGTCGGCCGTTGCTTCAGAGCGTAGTCCTTCTTTTTTCTTCTTGCGAGAAAACCCATATTTAGTCAAGCCAGCCACGTTTACCCAGAACATGGCGAAGTAATGTCCC
This sequence comes from Bacteroidia bacterium, assembly GCA_047614525.1. Classification (GTDB taxonomy): domain Bacteria; phylum Bacteroidota; class Bacteroidia; order UBA10329; family UBA10329; genus UBA10329. The sequence continues at coordinate 8,223 of JBLHEU010000058.1, forward strand.
GGAGCAAAGACAGCCTCTAAAGCTTTGCCTTTTTTCTTTCCGTGTTCTTTTACACAGGCCTCTCCGATGTAAGACATCCGTTTTCAGTGATGCGACCACTTACCGTTTGCTCCATCAGCAAAAACTTCTTTGGCCGTAATCTTAACGCAAAGTACGTGACCTTTCGGATTACAGAATTGAACAGGGTTTTCCTTGGTTTCTTGGCTTCGCGAAAGCAAAGAAGTGGAGACAAATATTAAGACCAAAAGAAAACGGAGCATGTATGAAATTAACATGCTCCGTTTAAATTAAGTGTCGGCAGGAAATCTTATGAATTCCCAATCATTTTCTTAGGGTCAACCCATTCATCATACTCTTCAGATGTAAGATAGCCCAGAGCTAAAGCTGATTCTTTCAAAGTTGTTCCTTCTTCATGTGCTTTTCCAGCAATTTCAGCGGCTTTGTAATAACCAATTTTCGTGTTTAATGCTGTAACCAACATTAAACTGTTGTTCACTAATTCTTGAATTCGCGGATGATTTGGCTCAATGCCTTGGGCGCAGTGCTCATCAAAGGAAGCACATGCATCGCCAATCAATCTTGCTGATTGAATAACGTTGTAGGCCATTACTGGCTTGAAAACATTCAATTCATAATGACCTTGCGTTCCAGCAATTGTAACAGCCGTATCGTTACCCATTACTTGCGCGCAAACCATGGTCAACGCTTCGCATTGTGTTGGGTTTACTTTCCCAGGCATAATTGAAGAACCAGGCTCATTTGCCGGAATAATCAACTCACCAATTCCAGAACGCGGACCTGAAGCCATCATTCTAATATCGTTAGCGATCTTGTTTAACGAAACAGCTAATTGTTTCAGAGCTCCGTGTGTTTCTACCAACGCATCGTGAGCAGCAAGTGCTTCAAACTTGTTTTCCGCTGTTATGAAAGGAAGACCAGAGAACTCGGCAATTTTCTTTGCAACTAGAACCGCATATCCGGGTGGTGTATTTATTCCTGTTCCAACAGCTGTTCCGCCAAGTGCCAATTCAGAAAGGTGAGTTAATGTATTTTTCAGCGCTTTTAGTCCATGATCTAATTGAGAAACGTATCCGCTAAATTCTTGTCCGATTGTTAACGGAGTTGCGTCCATCAAATGTGTACGGCCAATCTTTACAACATCTTTGAAATCCTCCGATTTAGCTTTCAGCGTATCACGAAGTGACTCAACCCCTGGAACCGTATTCTCAATAATCAACTTGTAACATGCTATGTGCATGCCCGTTGGGAAAGTATCGTTTGATGACTGGCTTTTATTCACATCATCGTTCGGCTTCAAAACTTTGTCTGTGTCCGTTAAAGCACCACCATTAATTACGTGACCACGGTTGGCAATTACTTCATTTGAGTTCATATTACTCTGCGTGCCAGAACCAGTTTGCCAGATTACCAACGGAAATTGGTCATCATGCTTTGCAGCCAAAATCTCATCACAAACAGCAGAAATAAGATCTCTTTTTTCTTCGGCTAAAACACCAAGTTCACAGTTGGTGTGCGCAGCGGCTTTCTTCAAATAAGCAAAGCCGTAAACAACCTCTAAGGGCATGCTGGCCGCAGGACCAATTTTGAAGTTGTTTCTAGATCGTTCTGTTTGTGCTCCCCAATATTTATCGGCTGGCACTTGCACCTCGCCCATTGTATCTTTTTCTATTCTGAAATCTGACATGATGATGAATTAATCGATTGAATCGAGCGCAAATTTACCTTCAATCTAGCGTCAATCAAACTCACTTTGAAAAAAGGGTAACTTTGTATCCTAAATCGAACAAAATGAGCGTTAAAAATCTTTTGCTTGCGTTTCAAATTTTTGCGTCAACGGCTGTTGTTGCACAAACCACAATACTAGCCAGTATTATGCACGATGGCTTAGAGCGAGACTACCGTTTATACGTTCCGGATGTTTATGATGGTTCCGAGTCGGTGCCTTTAGTCTTGAACCTTCATGGCTACACTTCTAATAGTTTTGAACAAGAGATTTATGGCGATTTTAGACCAATTGCCGATACCGCGAATTTCATTTTGATACATCCTGAAGGCACGGAGGATAATGCTGGTGACACTTTCTGGAATGCATTTGGTTCTCAAACAGAAACAGTTGATGACTTAGGCTTTCTTTCAGCCTTGATTGATACACTTGGTGATGAGTACAACATTGACATGCATCGTGTTTATAGTACTGGAATGAGTAATGGCGGGTTTATGAGCTACAAATTAGCGTGCGATCTCAGTGGTAAAATTGCGGCTATTGCGTCTGTTACTGGGGCTATGATGGACCCTGCTTTTGTTCCATGTAATGCGGTACTTCCAACTCCAGTAATGCAAATTCATGGCACAGCAGATCCAATTGTTCCTTATGCAGGAAGTACAGGGGTTTTAGGTGCAGAAGCTGGCGTTGCATACTGGGTTAATCACAACAATTGCAATGCTACTGCAATTGAAACCGCTGTTCCAGATATAGACCTAACAGATGTCTGTACGGCAGACCATTTTTTATATGAAGGAGGAGACGAAGGCTCAACCGTGGAATTTTACCGCATTAACGGTGGAGGTCATACGTGGGCTGGATCCAATCCGCTTATAGCAATTGGAGTCACCAATCGTGATTTTTCAGCTTCAACTGAAATTTGGAGATTTTTCAGCCGTTATAGTTTAAATGGAGTTGTTGGAATTGAAGACGAGCGATTGGTTGAAAGTGGATTCTCTATTTACCCTAACCCATCAAACGGAATGGCAACTATCCAATTTGAAAATGCTGAAAACCGTTCGATTAAAATTCAAAATTCTTTAGGCCAAATTGTTGATGAAATCACCACCAAAGGCTCTTTGATTGAGGTAGATATTGAAAATTCTGGCGTTTACTTTATTACCGTAAAAGCAGAGAATGAAATGTTTACCAAGAAATTGGTTGTAGAATAGAACTAGTTACTTGTTCATTTCGAAGGCATCAACTACTTTCGTCATAAATATTAAAAGCAATGAGCGCAGGTATCGTAGTAATCTTCATGTATATGCTTCTCGGGTTCTGGATGGTGATATTTATGAGCCTTTGGATTCCATTGATGGCAACGTTGCTTTTTATGGAGCGTTTTAGCCCAGTAATGGGAGAGAAATTGGCTGCTATTGTAGCACCACGAGCGTAAGAGTTACAAGAACGTATTAACGTTTTCAGGAGGTCGTCCCAAGACGGCCTTTTTTTGTTTTACAACAATTGGTCGCTCAATCAATTTCGGATATTTCACCATAGCGGCAATCCATTCTTCATCCGAAAGATCTTTGCCTTTAAAGTTCTCCTTGAAATCAGCTTCGCCTCTTCTCAGAAGGTCGTAAGGTTTGATGCCTAGCATTGCAACCAATTCTTTCAACTCAGATTCAGAAGGAATGTTGACCAAGTATTCGATTATCTCAGGCTCAACACCAGCACCTTTAATCAACTGAAGTGTTTGTCTGCTTTTAGAGCATCTTGGATTGTGGTAGATTTTCATTCTTTTTTGAATTATTAACCGCAAAGTTCGCTTAGAGGGTGCAAAGAATGCGAAGCCTTCGCGTTTCTGCAGTTAAAGTGATTCGTTCTCTTCATTCCCAAACTGGAGTAAATATCCCTTGATAAACTTGTTTAGTTCGCCATCCATAACGCCTTGTACATTGGATGTTTCTATGCTTGAACGAAGATCTTTCACCAATTTATACGGATGGAAAACATAATTCCTAATCTGAGCTCCAAATTCAACCTTCATTTTAGAACCTTCAATCTCGGCACGAGAGGCCAATCGCTTCCGAAGTTCAACATCATAAAGCTGAGATTTTAGGAGTTTCATTGCAGCTTCTCGGTTCTTCAACTGTGAACGGCTTTCGGTATTTCGAATGATAATTCCACTCGGATGGTGCGTTACTCTAACACCCGTTTCAACCTTATTTACATTCTGACCACCAGCGCCACCAGACCGGAAAGTGTCCCATGTAATGTCCGCTGGGTTGATTTCAATCCTGATGGTGTCGTCTACCACAGGATAAACGAATACCGAGGCAAAAGAAGTGTGTCTTCTTGCATTGCTATCAAAAGGTGAAATTCTCACCAATCGGTGTACACCATTTTCACCCTTCAGATTTCCATAGGCATAGTCGCCATCAATCTGTAAAGAACAAGAACGGATTCCTGCGATGTCGTCTTCTTGAATGTCATTTTGGGTAACCTTAAACCCGTTTTTTTCGGCCCACATGATGTACATCCTCATCAGCATGCCAGCCCAATCACAACTCTCCGTGCCACCAGCGCCAGAGTTTATTTCTAGTGTGGCGCTCAGCTCATCTCCTTCATCGCCCAGCATGTTCTTAAACTCCAGGTCTTCTAATAAATCTGTGAAAAGCGTATCCTGAGCAGTCACCTCTTCCTCAGATGCTTCGCCTTCTTTATTGAATTCATAGAGGACAGTAAGATCTTCAAGTGCCGATTCTGCTTTGGCAAAAGCCTTGGTCCAATCCTTTTTGGCGTTCGTTTTTTTCATCAACGATTCAGCCTTTTTTGGATCGTCCCAAAATCCTGGAGAAAGTGTTGTCTGAGTTTCTTCCTCAATCTCACGCAATTTGCGGTCAATATCAAGATAACCTCTTAGGGCTTCTATCCTTTTTCCTAAGTCAGCTAATTGGTCGCTTGTAATCATGAGTTGGGTGTAAATCGGAGTGTTTTCCGTCTCGCAAATGTAAGAGAACTACAAAGGCTCTAAAGAGCTTTGATTGCTTCAGTTACTAGGTTTCCCTCAAAGCCTCGGCCTGTCACAAAATTGTAGATGGCTCCTTTTCGTTTCCATTGGTTTTTCTCTTTCAACTTTGAACTTTTTAGTTCAACTGTATCTGAGAGAACCTGCAAATAGTCATCCTCAGCAATTTCTGATAAGCCAAGCTGAATGCATTTTGGACTAACCTGATGTCTCTTTAAACCTTGGATAATCTTAATTCGACCCCAACGTTTAATGTTGAATTTCCCTCTTGAGTACGTTCTTGCAAACCGCTCTTCATTGAGGAAGTTCTCTTTTATTAACCCAAAGATGATGTCGTCTCGCCACTCACTAGGAACTTTCAAATCCCACATTTTGTCGTTCACATCTTTATAGCTACGTTCCTGATAAGCGCAGTACTTCCTCAATCTTTCAAGAGCTTCTTTTGGGCCGAAATCCATCGCTGAAAATTAAACATATACGAATCAAAAAGCCGCATAGCTTTGCCGGCTGTTAAAATGGAAAACAAGAGAGCATTACATCTTCTATTCGCCTCCCACGTGGTTTCGAGCTTTGCTCAGGGAATTACCATGATTTCCATTCCGTGGTATTTTGCTTCAATTGTAGACCAATCAGTCCTATTTGGCAAAGTGCTGGCCATTGCAACTTTCATCAGCATTTTCTGGAGTTTACTGGCTGGCACCATCATCGATAGATATCCAAGAAGAAACATCTTTTTGATTGCCTCAATTATTGGGTTTGTTGTCCTTGGGTCAGCTGGGATTTATGCTGAAATAAACCAAGAAGCGCCACTCTGGTTGGTTGCATTCATTTTCGTTTTCACCTTTTTTGGATTCAATATTCATTATCCGAATCTGTATGCGTTTTCACAGCAGCTTGCTGCGAGGGGAGATTACGGAAGAATCAATTCAATTCTTGAAGTGTTAGGCCAGAGTACAAATGTTTTGTCTGGAGCATTTGGTGCTATTCTCCTATCTGGCACCACAGCTGGTAGCCTGAATATGCTTGGTGCTGATGTTTCATTTCCCTTTGATATCGAAGCTTGGACCATTTGGGAAATATTCCTTCTTGATGCCAGTACTTACGCTTTAGCCGCATGTATTATTCCGTTTATCAGGTACAAAGATTTGAGCGGATTGGCTGTTGATATGGAGCCAATAATTAGTCGGTTTAAACGTGGCTGGCAATTCTTAATGCTGAATAAAGAGCTGCTGGTTTTTGGGTTGGCATCTTATTCAATATTTGTTGTGTTGCTGATAGAGGTACAGTTTCTCCTACCTATTTATGTCGATAATCATCTGCACTCTGGTGCTGATGTTTATGCCAGTAGCGAAGTTTATTTTGCCCTAGGAAGCTTAGCCGCAGGTCTTCTAATTCGAAAGTTAACTAGTGATTTCGCGCCAGCAAAAACCATTGTTTGGTTAATGATACTTGCAGGAGTTTCCTTTGTTGTTGTGGCTTTTACAGATAGTGTAATTGGTTTTTACTTGTTTTCTATTCTGGTTGGTTGGAGTAATGCTGGAACTCGAATTACGCGTATCACCTTCCTTTTTAATCATGTGCCAAACAATATTATTGGCAGAGCAAATAGCATCTTTTACGTGTACAATATTGCCAGTAGAGGAATCTTAATTACGGTGTTTGCTATGGCTTACTTCTCAGAGGGGAATAACATAATCTGGACCTTCGTAATTTGTGGATGTTTTATCTTGGTTTCGGCTCTTCCGCTTGTGGTTTTTGCAAACCGATTGAGCAATATAAAAGTGAATTCAGGCTGATTATTTTAACCAGAAATTGGTTTCAAATAACCATGCCGTATGAAGTGGAGGCAAGAGTATTGTGCTGAGTTGAACCTTCTCTAGCCCTTTAGCGAGTTGTTTGGATAAAACCTCATCCTTTTCGTTTTTCATTACATCAAACACCTCAGCTTTTCTAATCTCAAAAGCTCCAGTATTCAAGAGTTTAATCTCAATTGAAGCACGGAGGGAGGCCATTTCTGGTATTGCAATTGTTTTACCTAGCACGTTGCTCACCAAATGTTCAAATGGTTTTTCATCACTTAGATTAGGAAACCCTTTTGGTAGATATTCACCCCAATCATAATCGGTTCTATACGGTGCATTCGGAATAGAGTAGTAGTTCTGTGTAAAATGATTAGCTCCATTTCCTGTGTAGATATGAAAGACACGGTTCATGTCAAACACGGAAAGCTTAGGCTCTGTAAACGAGATATACAGCTTATCGTCAGACACAAAAAACGGGTTAGATGCCATTTTATGAAGCGCGCTATCGTTCTTTAGCCAGCCTTTTTTACTAAGCTGATTCTTAAGCCTTGCATCTTTTAAATCGTAGTGTATAAGCTTAGAAAGTTTAGCCTTTTCTAGCCGTTTTCCATCTCGGTAAAAGACCAATTCTGATTGAACAAGGGCTTTGCCTTTTTTCTCGGATACTAAATGGGCAATTGTTCTCCCATCTTGGCTTAAACCAACCCAACCGTTGAGGTATTCGTCAATCTGATAGATGGTTTCTTCGCGGTGCTTACTAATTAAGTAAGTAACGCCCTCAGCATTGTCTGCTTTGTGAGTAACCGCAAGCGAAACCAACTGGTAGGTGCCAATCTCATTCTGCAACTCGTAACTAAACCCGTTATGCTGCGCTGCAACGTGGCTAGTAGCTATTAGTAAGAAGAATAAGACTCTGAAAACCATCAGAATTGGGTTTTATCATGTAAACGCATTGAACCCTGTAACATCCATACCAGTTATTAGCAGGTGAATGTCGTGGGTGCCTTCGTAGGTTACCACACTCTCAAGATTCATCATGTGTCGCATGATTGGATACTCTCCAGTAATTCCCATTCCACCAAGCATTTGTCTTGCTTCGCGCGCTGTTTTCAATGCAATTTCAACGTTATTTCTTTTCGCCATTGAAATTTGCTGTGGAGATGCCCGATGATCATTCTTCAAAACCCCTAAACGCCAAACCAGAAGTTGCGCTTTAGTAATTTCAGTAATCATTTCGGCAAGTTTCTTTTGCTGAAGTTGGAAACCGCCAATTGGCCTGCCGAACTGAATACGTTCTTGTGAATATCGTAAAGCAGTGTCGTAGCAATCTAGAGCAGCTCCAAGTGCGCCCCAGGCTATCCCGTAACGCGCGGAGTTCAAACAGCTCAAAGGACCTTTCAGTCCGCGGATTTCAGGAAAAAGATTCTCTTTCGGAACTTTAACATTATCAAACACTAATTCTCCTGTTGCAGACGCGCGCAAACTCCACTTTCCGTGCGTTTCAGGTGTTGAAAACCCTTCCATGCCGCGCTCCACGACCAACCCTCGTATTACGCCTTCTTCATCTTTAGCCCATACAACAGCAAT
>JBLHEU010000059.1:0-16009 GCA_047614525.1 Bacteroidia bacterium
AATTGCACACCACATTTTATTGTCACATTGTCCTCAATTACCACGTCATTTTCTATGAAAACGGAAGCATTGATGTTACAAAACTTACCTATCCTGGCATTGGAAAGCACAACACAAAATTGCCATACTACAGTCCCTTCACCAATTTGCTGTGATTGTACATCAGCAAGTGCATGAATGCTATGATTGCCTACCTTCCTTAAACTCATTGAAGTCTCTTATGTAATCCGATTCATCGTACTCCACGCTGGCCAAGCATATCTGCACGGCATTGTGACTGTATTTCATAGTTCTCCAAGACATCGATGGAATGTAAACGCCCTTGGAAGGATGATCAAGAACAAAGTTGAATTTCTCACCAGAAACCGTTTCGATATCTAGGTGAATCGTTCCTGCCATTGCAATCAGTATCTGCTCCAACTGGAGGTGAGCGTGATGCCCTCTAACGACACCCTCTGGTGTGTGGTAAGTCCAATAAATCCGCTTTACTTCAAAAGGAAGATTAGGGTTTTCGGCAACCGAAATATAGCCTAAGTCAGGAGCACCAATACTTGGAAACTCAATGAGTTTGGGAGTATTCATTCCATCCATTTTCTTTAATTGGTCAGGTAGATTTTAGTAGCCAAGTGTTTGTCCATATAATATGGTTGAATCAACCACCTTTCATAAAGACTAACCATCGCTTTACCAATTCTAAAGTAGAGCGTCCTTGCAAAATCGAAGTTAGTCATTAGGTGCTATTTAGTTTAATTAATAACCCTGGATTACCTAAACCGTATCCATAAACGTTTTTTCCACTTTGTGGAACATCATTAACCCAATAACTAAGGTGATAGTAATAAAAATGCCGCTTATGACTAAATCTATTGGAGCAACTGTTCCACTACCGGTAAATCCTAGTCTGAAAGCTTCTATAATTGGCGCAATTGGATTGATTTTAATAAGCCAACCAAATTTCGCTTCTACTGCCGAAGCAGGATAAATTATCGGGCTAGCATACATAAGCAATGTAATTCCAAAGCCAACGAAATTCTTGAGGTCACGGTATTTTGTTGTGAGAGAAGAAACAATAATCCCGAGCCCGAGAGCAAGTCCGCTCATCATTATTATCAAAACAGGAAACAGTAGAACCCATTTGGTAAAGTGAATCGTACTTTCTTCAACAAACGTGTAATAGGCTATAAACACGAGGAACATCAGCATTTGAATTCCAAACTTGAAAAGGCTTGATAAAACGGTTGAAATCGGAGCCACCATTCTTGGGAAATAAACCTTACCAAAAATGGCTGCGTTCCCTGAAAATGTGCTGGAAGTTGCCATAAAGCTTGTTTGGAAATAACTCCAAAGTGTTGTTCCTGCTAGGTAAAAAACTGGCCCAGGAATACCATCAGTTGACATTCCTGCTATGGTTCCAAATACAAAATTGTAAGCAATAACCGTAAAAATTGGAGCTAGAAAAAACCACAATGGGCCGAGAACAGTTTGCTTATAAACTGCTACAATGTCACGTCTTACAAAAATTTGGATTAGGTCGCGATATTCCCAAATCTCGCCTAGTTTCAAATCCCACCACTTAGAATGCGGCTTAATTATTAGCGACCAGTTTTCTTCTTGTTGAGCCATTTTTTAGTGCGCCAAAGATAACATTCTAGCGTGCCCAACGGACAATGGTTGAGTAGGCTAGGTAAGCGAATCGATGCCATGATGTGAAAGAAAATGGCTTATTCAACAATGTTAAGTAATTGATGATTAGGGCTTTTTTGAATTGATTCCGATTCAACATAGAACTTGCCTTTCTGAATCCTAATTCCGACTCGTTGGTTTGAATCTTTGCCAGCCACCGTGCTTTTAGCTTGTTTTCGTCATTCAAAGGGTCTTCTTCTCCAGCGATTATAGCTGCTCGGATTTCTTGTTCAATATCTGAAACAAAATATTTGAGTGGGTTCTCATTTAAGTGATGAGTCTGAGCTGAATGGGTTCTGTAATTGTACAATGTTTTATCTAGGTGCTTACCCAAGCCAACTCTTGAGAGCTTGAATAACCAATGGTAATCTTCTCCACCAATTTCTTTGAAGAAGGAGTGATAACCGCCAATTTTTTTTAGCAATTCTGCTCGTAAGAAAATAGTTGCGCAACATACCATCGGATTATAGTTGGAATCAGATGCATACTTCGCGTAATCTATGTTTGATTGGTCCTCATAAACTGGAATAGTGACCTCATTACAACGGGTAAAGTTAGTTGTGCTAAAATCTAATTTGGGTTCTGTTGCGAACTTATTGAGACAGCTTGAAACTCTATCATTTGAACAAGTATCGTCAGAATCAAGAAAAGTGACAAAATCTCCTTTTACTAGGTTAAACAGCTTGTTGCAACTTTCTAAATAGCCAACATTAATATTCTGGGAATGGACAATAATTCTGGGGTCAGTAAAAGATCTGGCAATGGATTCGGTATCGTCCGTACTGCCATCATTTAAAATCAAAAGCTCCCAGTTTTGGTAGGTCTGATTCAAAATTGATTGAATAGCCTCAGAAATAAACCGCTCAGTATTGAAGGCGGGCATGAGAACACTTACCAGCGGAGCTCTCTTCATTTTGACAGAAGTTGGCTCGAAGCAATTCTTGTTTTCCAAAGCAATGTTTCTGTTTTGGACAACCGATTACTGGATTTTACAACATCAAAATACGCTTGGCACAATTCTAAATCTCCGCCTTGGTATGCTAGAATCATAAGGTGCCAGCAAAAATTGGCTAAGAATATTTCATGGTTAAACCGTGCTGATATTTCATAACCTAACTGAGAAGTGATAGGGTAATTACCGAAAAATAGCTGTAGACAATTTGGTAAGTTAATGTTAGCGGCTAGGGCATGATAGATTGCATATTTCTCCTTCTCCATTTCTGCCGCGAAGCGGGTGGATTTAGAATTTTCATGAACGGTGAATTGGCTCACAATTTCATCAGATGAAACAACCGCAGTTTGTCCATGTTTTAGAAGAAGCCGGAACCATAAATCCATATCCATACATAGATGTAGCTTTTCATTTAGGCCTCCCAATTCTCTAATGCTAGAAGTTCTATAAAACAACGAAGGCTGCCCCATACTATAGTTCCCCAATGTAGCCTCTAACGAGCCCCAGGTTTTGGCCGTACCAATAGCAAGTTCCTCACCTTTCTCATTAATATGCTTGCATTGTCCGGCCAGCGCCAACGTAGTAGTTTTTGCCCGACTTAATATGTGTGAAAGTGCATCATTAGTTAGAATGTCATCTCCGTTTAACCAGTTAAAGAAGGTGCCTGTGGCTTTTTTTAGTCCCTTGTTTATTGCATGACTTTGGCCGAGGTCTTTTTCGCTGCACCAATAGGAGAGAAGGTGCTCGTTTTTCTTGATGATGTCTACAGTTCCGTCTGTGCTTCCTCCGTCAATTATAATGTGTTCAACATCAGCATTCTGTATGGCTACAGATTGTATGCAAGCCTCAATTGTGGCTGCCTGATTAAGAACGGGAGTGACGATAGTGAATTCAGCCATTAAGCAAATCTCGGTAATGTCCAAGATACATATCGGTCACGTCTTCAATAGATGAATGAACAAAGGTGATTTTCTCATCCTTTACGTTTTCAACTTCCGTAATTGCTTTGACCAACTGTTCTGTTAAATCGGCTGAATCTCCATGTTGATACATCCAATTGATTTCTTCTGGGTTAAGCAATTCTGGTATTCCACCAACCAGAGATGCTAGAACTTTTTTCTGAGACACATGAGCCTCTATAATGGTAAGTGGCGAATTGTCTTGTTTACTCGCTTGAATTACGAACATACAACCTTCCAAAAAGGAATTGATTGATTCAGAGTTCATTCGCTTAAGCTTATGCAACCGAAAGTCGCCAACGTTTACAGATTCACTGGATTCGTATCCGATACAAATCAAATCGCAACCGCTAGTTCCGAGTGTTTCATTAGCATTTTGCCAAGCGGTTTTTAGCGTTTTAAAATCTTTATATGGATTTTTTTCTGGCTTGTTTGCCACGAATAAGATGTATCGATTGGATGGAATTTCGCAGTTTTCTTTCTCCACTTGGCTTACTGCATTCGGAACATAATAAGGTCTAATTCCGTGGGTTTTAAAAAAGCGTTCGCGCAACCATTGGCTTGGAGCAGTAAACCGAATTACTGACTTTGAAACACACAATTTCCGGTTTGCTAATTCGGAATTCAAATCCTTTCTTTCAAGTAAACTCACTTCGTTTGACTCAAGAATAAATGGATGGTTTGAGCTGCCAGTAGTAAGCCAGCTATCATGTAGGGTGAATAGAGTTTTGAATGGAGACGATAGTTCTTCGAGCTGCTTCAGTGAAATTTGTGTTCCGTGCAAATTATGAACGTGAATAATGTCAGGTTTTAATGCTGAGAGCTGGTCCGTCCAGTTTTCTTCCAACTCAATTACTGTGGCTGAATCAGATTTTTTGGTGGAAACGAACAGAGTCGAATCATGACCCTTTGCCACAAGTTGCTGGTGCAAATTCAGAGCGATTTTTTCCGCCCCACCACCAATATCCGTAGAGTTTATAGTCGCAACTCTTAGAGTTCCACTTTTGTTTTCTCCGGATTGCCGAAACGAACCCGAATTTACATTGGCCGGTTTATCGGCTTTTTGAGCTAGGAAAACCTCCATTTCAAATTCCCGATTTGGAAGGGGTGGGATTATGTGTTCTGGAATTGTTAGTTCGTTTACTTCAAATGAAATCCAATTTGGTTTTGCTTTAGTGTGAGTACCCAATTCGTCAAACCCAACATTTTCAATTAGGTTTTTCGAGGGTATAGCTGCTAGTCCGCCACACATTAACATATGAGCATTCCATTGGTAATCCCAAGTATCTATTTCGCCTGATAAGGCTTTTGCGGTTAGCTGCTTTCTAGACTGGCCCAAATGCGTTGGCCCAAATGCTTTTTCAAAACCTTTGTTGGCTACAAAAGCATCATAATCAGGTAATTCTGGGTCGAAGGCTTGCCACTTGGTTTTCCAAGTTGCCCAACCCCAAACATGTCCAATTCTAGAGAAGAAATATCCAGGACCTGAGTGCCAATTCCCTAACGGGTTATTACCACTAATCATGGTCACGGCTTTATCATTCCGATATCCTTCAAGAAGCTTTTGAGAAAAGTTGAAAAATGCTTCATTTGGAAGACAGTCGTCTTCCAAAATAATTCCTTCTTCAACCTGATTGAAAAACCAATCTATACCTGAAAGGACACCTGTTTTACAACCTAAATGCTGATTTGAAAAATTCCTGGCTGAGATTATTGATTCGAACTCGTCAATCGAAGATTTTACTTCATTGACAAAAACCAAGTCTCTGTCATTTTTTGACCCATCACCAGAAACGTAAACTCGAGAGACTCCAAGTTCTTTTAGTCTTTCCAAAACCAGCTTCGTTTTTTCAGGCCTATTGTACACCAAAAGCAGAACTGGTGTATCCATTTCAGCTTGTTGTAATGTTAAATTCCGCTAAGATTGGGCCTTGAATGCTGTCAGGGTTATGAAAGCCGTACGGGTTAAATGAGGGAACAATAATTTGTGCCGCGTTTTCTTGCCAAAGAAGTTCTTTTTCATCCTGACCAACATATACAGCAACAGAATAGTTTCCTGGTTTTAGAGAATGTTTGAATGCAACTTCTAGGTTTAACGCTCCTCCTTCTGGAGCGAGTTGCTGTTCATTAAATCGGTTACTAAAATGATAGAGAGATTGACCAGATTCTGTTGAGATGTTTACTCCCAAATCAACCTCAGAATCACTTGGTAGATTCTTAAGAACAAGCTTCAACGAACAGTTGTTTTCTGAAGTCTGGCATTCAATGCTCTGCAGTAAATTATTTTGTGCTGGAACAAATTCTGCCGTGTTTTGCTGTTGGTAAAACTTAATTGCTTCAGCGGTTTCTCCATCAAAGACAATTTTGCCTTGTTTTAAAACAATGGTTCGTTCGCATAATTTTTGAACGGCTCCAAGGTTATGAGATACAAACAAGATTGACCTTCCTTCTTTCTTGAAATCGAAAATGCGTTGCATGCATTTGATTTGAAACATGGAGTCGCCAACGGTTAAAACCTCATCAAGCGCAATAATGTCTGTGTTGAGATGGGCAATAATTGCAAAAGCCAACCTCAATCTCATCCCGCTTGAGTATGTTCTAAGCGGTTGATCAATGAAATTTTCCACACCAGAAAAGCTAATGATGTTTGCTAATTCTGCGTGAACAAAGTTCTTTGAGATTCCTAAAATGGAAGCGTTAAGAAAGATGTTGTCTCGCCCATTCAAATCGGGATGAAAGCCAGTGCCAACTTCAAGTAAACTGGAGAAAGTGCCTTCGATTTTTGCTTCACCAGATGTGGGAAATGTTACTCCGGTAAGCAGTTTTAGTAAGGTGCTTTTTCCGGCTCCGTTTCTTCCGATAATCCCAAGAGACTCTCCTTCTTTAAGTTCAAACGAGATGTTTTCTAGTGCTTGGTATGCCTTACTTCCTTCATTCTGAAGAGAGTAGCTTTTTGAAAGACCGTCTGCTTTTACTGCAATCATACTTTATCAGCTAAGGTTTTTTCAATTCTTCTAAACATGAAAATGCCGATTGTTAGCCATAAAATTGACTGAATAATCCAACTAAGGAATTGACTGTTGCTAGGGTTTGTTCCGCTAAAACATGCACGAAGAAAGTCCATCGCGCCAGCAACGGGGTTGAGTTGATAAGCAAGTTTGATGGCTGGGTTTGCGATGTCATTAGCTACATAGAAAACAGGCAGCGAAAAAATCATAGCATATAGAAGAATAGGAATTGCATGCCTAAAATGCCTGTTCCAAACAACTGCACTCGCTGCAATTGAAGCCCAAGCAAGCGTGGTTATCCAAACGAGAAAAATGAGATTCGGAAGAAAACTGAATGATTCTAAGATTGGCGGATGTCCGTTGTAGATGGCAATGGTAAAACAGATAGTCAGAACAATCAGTAAATCGATAGAGCTTTTTAGAACTGGAGCAAGAACCAAATAGAATCTCGGAAAGGACGATTTTGTGATTATCCCACTGTTGGATTGCATGCTGTTGATAGCGCCTAAAATGCCTGAAGTGCAAAAATTCCATACTGCTAACCCACATATTAGGTAAACAGAAAACGGCAATTCGGCACTAGCTATTTCTCTGCCAGAAACCTGCATTATCACGAGGATTATTCCGAAGTAAACAAGCGGTTGGAATACACTCCAGATGAGTCCTAATATGGGCTTCTCATATTGGACTTTGAGGTCTTTCCAGACAAATAACCATAAGGTTTCTCGCCTGCTGTATAGCTGTTTCAACCATTCTATAAATGGCTGGTTTGGACGAATAAAACGTATAGATTTCTGAGTGACCATCTGTTCAAATGTAAGCACAGACCATCATTCTCGAAGTAAGTAACACGAGTAGTTTTCCGTGAGTTGTACTTCCGAAATTGCTCCCGCAATTTTTGAATTGCTTGGCGCAATTAATTTGACTGCAAGACCAGTCGGAATTGAACTTAAAACCGAAGTGTAGTTTCCATTTGAGGTGGCGCTTTTTACTTCCTTTATGCGCTGATTAATACCGGGCAGTACTGCTCCATAAACCAGATTTTCATCTACATAAACGGCTTTTTCTGCGTTTAGTCTGAAGGAAGTCCAATCACTCGGAATTACGTAAAGTGTGTTCGGTTCTTGTGCGGTTTTTAAAGCAGAAGTTGCTGCAAATTGACTCTGTGAATCTTTGGTTTTCTTTTCGATATAAGATTCTGTGAAACCACTAACAACTAAAGCGAAAATCATCAAAAGCTCAATAGTTGTTACAACGGATGGGGATGCTTTTTTAGACAAAAACCAATCAAAGAAAATCACAGCAATAAACCCGACAAAACTTACCGTTTTCCAAGCTTCCATGAACTCAGTTGAGCCGTTACCTAGAATTCTGAAATAGACTGTTGCTGCGCAAATAAGGCCAACAGTTAAGACGATTAAAAGCTGTAGGTTTTTCCACCGACTAGAACGTATCAGCTTCGCTAAAAGAATTACCGATGATATTGGAATTAAGATTACCGTTAGCCTCCAAGGATTTAGGCTTATTAAGGTGGTTGAGCCTAAAGCATAAGCTAGAATGGTAAGAGCAACACACGAGAACAAAATGGCAAGGAAAAGCTGTTTCAATCTGCTACGCCAGACTAAGAGTGACGCAGTAAATAGCAGCGCTAGTTGTAGATAAAATTTTGGACAAAGCCAGTTTTTGGGGTTAAGATGAATGCTGGTCTCGTAGGTTTCTGCGACCGCATTAGAAATAGCAGCATTCATTTCATCTCCCAATAATAAAAAGTGGTTGAGCGTGTAAATTGTATAAGGTGAGACGAGGACTAAAAGGATTACTGCAGCCATAATTGACCGTTTATCAAGGCGAGATAAGCCCAAGTAAATTATAGTGAGAATGGCTCCGAGAAATAGATAATTTGCATGAATGATAGCTGCTGGAGCAATCCAAAGTATAGCAGCAGAATAATTTTTCTTGCTTGCATGGTAGATGCTCAGTAGGAGAAACACCCCCCAAACACTCGGTTGTAAATAACCCCTCAAAACTCCTTGTTCAGCAATGCCGCTGTCCCAAATCCAACGGAGATCAAACTCGCTTTGCAAGCTGATAAATGTGCCCCAAATTGCGGAAGCATGTAAGATAAGGAATAGACTTGAAAAGGATAAAAGCCGCTTAGGGTTTTCGTAAATTTTTCCAAATATGTCTCCTATTCCAAACAAGGAATAGGAGTAAATGGAACACAGAATAACGTAGATTCCTGTTGTCCAAACTTCAAGAAATTGAACTGGAAGAATGCTAATAAGCCAACTGAAGAGTGGGTATGGGTCTGGCGCGCTCAGAAGTGGGTCGGCAGAAAATGCATTTGGGATCAAATTTTCCATAGCCCACAGAAAATAGATATTTTGGTTTCCCGAAAACAGCGGCTGCATTGGGTATATAAATATCAACAACACACCCATTAATAGGTGCAGGGCAAGTTTATTTGTTCGCAAGTATTCCAAAACGGTACGAAGTAAGAAAACCAATTTGGTTGTTCGTCTACATTTGTAAAATGGAAATAGTATTTGCTAGCAATAACGCGCATAAATTGGAGGAGGTGAAGTCAAAACTTCCTGCTGAGTTTAAGGTGCTTTCTTTGAAAGAGGTTCTTGGAGACGTTGACATTCCTGAAACTGGAACCACTTTGGATGCTAACGCCATAATTAAAGCCAAGTATGTATTTGATAAAACAGGAAAAAACTGTTTTGCTGATGATACAGGGTTGGAAATTTCCGCTTTAAATGGCGAGCCTGGGGTTTATTCTGCTCGTTACGCTGGCGAAAGTTGTTCTTTTCAGGATAACATGGATAAGGTGTTGAAAGGACTGCATGGAGTAGAGGATAGGTCTGCGCAATTCAGAACGTCAATTTGTCTTTATCTAAATGGGGAACAGCATTTGTTTGAGGGCGCGGTGCAAGGCAAAATTCTTGCCGAAGAGCACGGGGGTGACGGCTTTGGTTACGACCCAATTTTTCGACCAGATGGATTTAAAGAGTCGTTTGCTCAAATGACGATAGCTCAGAAAAATGAGATTAGTCACAGAGGTCTTGCCGTTCAGAAATTGGTTGAGTTTCTGTCAAGTCGTTGAGAAGCTCGCTTCTCGCACAAGAATTTCGAAGAATTCTCCCAACGTAAGCCCAGAAGCGACTACTTGTTGGGGCAGAATGCTTTCCTCGGAAAGGCCCGGAATTGTGTTTACTTCAATTAAATACGGTTTCCCGTTTTGCAGAATGTAATCAACGCGGGCCATTCCTTTTAGCTTTAATTGGGCAAATACCTCGCGGGATGTTTCTTGAATAAGGCTGGTTAATCCTGAGTTGATTTCAGCTGGTGTAATCTCGTTGCTTGCTCCCTCATATTTTGCTTGGTAATCAAAGAAATCGTTCTCGCTTATAATTTCGGTGATTGGAAGCGCCACTATATCTCCATTATGCTGGTAAACCCCGCATCCAAACTCTCGGCCATCAATAAATTGCTCAAAAACCGCTTCTGTATCGTCTTCCAGTGCATGGTTCAGCGCAGCTTTAAAGTCTTCTTTTCGCGTCAGCTTTGTAATTCCAAAACTAGAACCGCCATTGTTGGGTTTAACAAAACAGGGTAACCCAACCTTCTTTAGAATCGAATCTTCATCAATTATAGCTCCTTTTCTAACTAGAACCGAAGCAGCAATATTTATGTCATCGAATTGGCGTAAAAAACCGTTGCAATAACTTTTGCTGAAAGTTAGAGAAGACGCCATCACCCCGGCCGAAGTATATGGGATTTGAAGCATGTCAAAGTAACCAGCCAATTTCCCATCCTCGCCAGGAGTGCCGTGAATAGCATTGAAAACGATGTCAAATTTATGCTTGACTCCATTCAAATCGAATGAAAAATCGTCCCTATTAACCCATGCGGAAGAACCGTTTGCAAGTTTCACAAACCATCTATCCCAATTAATATGAACTAAATTCAATTCAAAGCTTTCCGAGTTCAAATTTGCCAAAACAACCTTAGCGCTTTTCTCAGAAATAAGCCATTCTGGAGAGTATCCTCCATATATAATTGCAACTCTTATCATGTCAATTTGGTAACGGTTCTAATGTAGATAAATTCTCATTTCTGAAAGTTAGATTCACAATTTTTGGTAAACAGAAGAGGGCTCATAATTTATATCTTTGGCGGCCGTTGCTGTAAAGGCAAATTCTACCAAAAACCATGGGGCTTTTAAGGTTCATTTTTAGCAAGAAATTTATCATTAACTTGGTTTTGGCTGGCCTGCTGTTGGCTGGCTCTATTGTTGGGCTCTTCTTTTGGTTAGATTCCTATACCGAGCATAATATTACAGTTGAAGTTCCAGATTTTTCAGGATTAAGCCTTGATGAAATTGAGGCATTTTCGGATACTGTTGAGATTGAATTTGAGGTTATTGATTCTTTGTATTCAACTGAGTTTCCTAGAGGAACAGTGGCAGACCAAGAACCGCAGGTTGGTTCTAGAGTAAAGCGCGGCAGAACAATTTATCTAACGATAAATGCCTTGCTTCCTAAGCAGGTTGCAATGCCAAATGTCAGGAACCTTTCGTTACGTCAAGCCAAGGCTGTGCTAGAAAGTGTTGGCCTGAAACTCGGAGATTTAGAATATCAGCCAGATATTGCCGAGAATGCAGTATTGAATCAGAAAATAGGAGGCGAAATTGTGCGAAATGGCGAAACAGTTTTTGCGGGAACAGTAGTTGATTTGGTTCTCGGGTTGGGCTTAAGCAATAAGAAGGTTTCGATTCCTTATTTGCTCTACTATAGGTTGGATGAAGCCCTAGATAGAATCCAGGCAGCATCTTTAAATCTAGCAACATTCAAGATAGACACACCCCTAACCGATACAGGATTGGTTAGAGTTTATAAACAAATACCTGCTTTTAAAGAGGACGATTTTGTGCCGATGGGGACCTCGATGATTCTTTATCTCACAGAAGACACGATTGCCATCGATTACGATACAACATTTTATGCCACGCTTCAGTTACCTTTGGATTCGCTAGTAACGGAAGGCGAATACAATGAAAACAATCCCGAATGAAGTTGGTAAGTAAAGGCCTTTTGTTAACTTTTTTTTGTCTGTCAGCGATTAAAGGGTTTTCCCAAGAAATGTTGTTCGATTTAACTTCTAATCCAAGACTTGGCGCTTGGGAAGAAGCTGAAAGACACTATCAAAGTAGTTCTAGAGCCGTTGGCGATACACTTCACCTACCGTTTTTTGATGATTTCTCTGAGCCGTTTTCTAGAGTTAACAACCCCTTCGATTTATACCCGAGCTTAGATCGCTGGATGGGTAGAACGGTTTATGTCAACAATCACATGGCCATTAATCCAATATCTCAAGGTGTGGCCACCTTTGATGGCTTAGATGAGAACGGGAAAGCTTATGGGTTTGGTTTTGCGTTGCCGTCCCTTTCTGATAGTTTGACATCAAAACCTATTAATCTTTTCGGAGCTGCAGACTCCGTTTATCTCAGCTTTTTTTACCAAGCACAAGGCATGGGAGATGCACCAGAAGCAGATGATATTTTGGTGTTAGAATTTAAAGACACCTCCGAAGCATGGGTAAGGGTATGGGAAGCTGAAGGGTATATCCTAGAAGATTTTTTATTTAACCGTGAAATGATTCCAGTTTTTGGTGAAGAGTATCTCTTTTCTGGGTTTCAATTTAGGTTTATAAACTATTCATCTCGATCAGGTAGCATTGATCACTGGCATCTTGACTACATTGAATTGGACGAAAACAGATTCGAGAATGATACCACAATTAGTGACGTGAGTTTTATGTCTCAAACCTCGGTTGATTATCAGGGTAATCGAATTAGCCAAAGTTCATCTATCATCAAGGAGTACAATAGTATGCCTTGGACTCATTTCATAACAGATATTCCGGCTTTTATGGCGGACTCATCCTTAATTGCCTTGAGGAATAACAAAACGATAGATTTTACAGCGGATCATTCAATTGAAATTCGTGATTTTAATGGTGTATTTCTTTATTCCACGGATACTGCTGGTACTGTAGTTCAACCAAATGTTATATGCGGGAATGAGATTAATAATTGTCCCTCGATGGGTGTAGATAACCTTCAAACCATTGTAGATTTTGACTTGCCAACTGGGCCAACCCTAAGTGTTGATTCTACTTATTTTCAAGTAATTCATCAAATGAATAATTTAGGTGATGACATTCCTGTAAATAATCGAAACGTAACCAAACAGGAATTTTACAACTATTACGCTTATGATGATGGGACTGCCGAGGTGGCGTATGGTTTAGGTAATCTTGAAACTCCGGGCTTTGTCGCAGTTAGATATGAGATAAAGAAGGAAGATGACCTGCAGGCTATTCAGATTTACTTGAACCCAGTGGGAGAAGATGTAACCACATTGCCAGTTAAGCTAATGGTATGGGATGGCCCGGATGAACCTACTGATGTTCTGTATGAATCTCCTGAGTTTATCACCCTATCTTACTCGGATGGTATTAACTACTTCTACAATTATCCATTAGAAAATGACTTAACAGTTGGTGAAACGATTCTTTGGATTGGTTGGAGACAAGAAGAAGCTACTGGTGTTAAGTTCTCAGTAGGCTTCGATAAGCGAACGGATAATTCAGACAAAGTTTTTTACAATCTTGGCACCACATGGAATCAAAGTTCTATTCCGGGGTCGGTCATGATTCGCCCTGTATTCGGACAACCTTTTGATTGGGTTTCTGGGGTTGATGAGAATAAAATCCAAAGCCTTTCGGTTTATCCTAATCCAGCAAATGGAAACCTGCGTATACAAGAAAAGTATTCTGGTCAGTTTAGTAATTCGCAGATTTCAATTTTCGACCTAACAGGAAGAGAGGTTTTCTCTCAAACAGGTTATTCAAAAGCATTAGATGTAAGTCAGCTTATAGCTGGAATATATCTACTTCAGGTTCAGATCGAATCAGGAGAGAAACTCACCGAACGAGTTGTAATTCAACCATGAGCGAAGAGAACGAGAAAGAGAACGGTCTGTACCAAGAAGCAGAAGAACAAGAACAGGAAGACTTATTTGAGCATCATCGAATTGTTGCCGATCCTGGTCAAGAGCCATTGCGGATTGACAAATTCTTGATGGATAGAATTGCTAACGCCACTCGAAGTAAAATTCAGAGTGCTGCTAGAGCAGGTAATATTCATGTAAACGATGCGCCCGTAAAGCCCAATTATAAGGTAAAACCTAACGATGTAATTACGGTAGTTATGGCTTATCCGCCAAGGGATAAAACCATACATCCGGAAGACATTCCGCTAGACATTCTTTTTGAAGATGATGATGTAGTTGCTCTCAATAAACAACCAGGCTTGGTTGTACATCCCGGCCACGGTAATTTTAGTGGGACGCTGGTAAATGGGCTGATGCATCATTTCAAGAACTTACCAGACATGAACAAGCATGGCGACCCTCGGCCTGGTTTGGTACACAGATTAGACAAAGGAACTTCTGGCGTTATGGTAGTTGCCAAAAGCGAATTTGCGCTTTCACATCTCGCGCAGCAATTTTTTGACAGAACCACAGAACGCTACTACAACGCTTTGGTCTGGGGAGATTTTGACGAAGATGAAGGAACTATTGAAGGGCACATTGGTCGTTCGTTAAAAAACAGAATTGTGATGGACGTATTTCCCGATGGAGACCTAGGGAAACATGCCGTTACGCACTATAAAGTACTGGAGCGTTTCGGCTACGTGACACTTGTACAGTGTAAGTTAGAAACGGGAAGAACGCATCAAATTCGTGCTCATATGAAGCATATTGGTCATCCGCTTTTTAATGATGAAAGGTATGGTGGAAGCAGGATTTTAAAGGGTACTACGTTCTCCAAATACAAGCAATTTATACATAACTGTTTTGAAACTGTAGACAGACCAGCCCTGCATGCAAAAACGCTTGTATTCACCCAACCAGTGACAAATGAACGTATGTCATTTGACACAGAGTTGCCTGACGATATGCAAGCGGTGTTAGAGAAATGGCGTGTTTACATCAGCAGTAGGAAAGAATAAAGAATTCTTAAGAAGTAGGTTTTATTTACCGCTACGTATCAAGATGGCTTTCTGGTAATGCACCTGCATATCGTTTATGCGTAGCGCCACAAAATAATGCCCGTTTGGTAGAGATGAGTCTGGTTTCCAGGTGGTCTCATATTTTTCGGGCGATAAGTTTTCTTCGGCCAAGCTAGCAACCAGCTTTCCTGCCATATCATACACGGCCAAGCTTACGTTCGATTCTCGAAAAACACCATATTTAATGGTCAACACTTCAGAGTACGGGTTCGGAGATACCCCATAAATAACTCCGTTTTCAAGATGAAGATTATTCACCCCTGTCGTTGTTCCATCTCCATCTACAATAACATCCCAAGTACCTTCTAGTATTCCAGATCCACCATCGGTTAGCGTTATAATTCTATCCGTAGCGTTATAGGTGCCAGAGGTTTGAGAAGAAGCTGCGTCAGAAGTTAAATCGGCATCACCTTCAAAGTATAACTGCGTGGTAATTGTAGGGTAACCAGGAGGTGTAATTTTAAAGTGAATGTGTGATGGACGAAAAACAGAGCCATTCAAATACTTGCCAGGGTAAATGGTTTCAAACATGTAGAAACCTTGAGCATTAGAAAGTATTTTGCCTCTCAAATTATATCCCGAGTTGTCGTATTGTCCAGGGTCGTTTGCATGCCAAACATCAACAATAGCGTTAGGTATTACCTCAGTACAGTCAAGAGTTCTCACTACACCACTGATAATAATTCTGGTCCCAACTTCAGAAACCTCGGCCAACTGATTGTTTACAATATCTGGCGGGTTTTGAGTGTAAAAAGGGCCTTGGCCGTAGTAATCTGGGGTGGTTGGGTTACAACCTCCCAAAGGTTCTTTAGGGGCAGTTTTAGCCGAAGACGTATTTGTTAAAGCCGTAACAGACAGTGCGGCTAGTGAAGCATTTCTTAGAAATGATCTTCTGCCATTTTTCTTTTTCGAATCCATGATTTGAGTTATACCTAAAGGTATACGTAATTAATTGCCACTTTAGGCAGGCGTTATCCAAGGTCGTTCCAATCTGTTGCGACCTTTAAATATCTCCAAAATAGTAGTAATCTAGCGAGTCTATATAACCTGTAGAAAAGAGTAATTAGCTAACCGTTTCGTGCTCCATAGCAAAATCGTAATCCATGTAATCGGTAACGGTGTTGTAAACCGTATCTCGCTCAATAGGATGACGGCCTACATCTTTAATTAATCCAACTAAGTCTTCGGTAGAAAGCGCTGGGTTTTGGTCTTCTGCGCCAGCCATACTGTAAATCTTGGTGCTATCGTCTATTGTGCCATCAAT
>JBLHEU010000060.1:0-15898 GCA_047614525.1 Bacteroidia bacterium
GAGAGCAGCCTCTCCGATATTTTAGGCGTTCTAATTTTCAATTTCATAGCTTTTAATGAAGTTTACAATCAAGAGACTTTCGGCAATTTTGGATTAGAGATTCTACTCATTCTGGCTATCTCGTTGGTAGCAACAATTGGGCTATCAATGCTGCTGGCAAGAATCAATCACCACGTAAAGTTTGTGCCCATAATTCTGATTGTAGTTTTGCTTTACACCGTGCTCAAAATCTACCATTTACCAGGGTTAATTTTCATTCTTCTTTTCGGTTTGTTTGTAGGTCATCTTGATAAACTAAAACGCTTTAAGTGGATTGAAAAACTTGTCACTTACAATCCTGAAAAGGAAGTAGAAATGTTCACCGTGCTTACAATTGAAGGCACGTTTCTCATTCGCTCATTGTTTTTCTTGGTGTTCGGTTACTTGCTTGAAGCCTCAGAACTTTTCAATCCATCAACAGCATTATGGGCACTTGGTATGGTTGCAGGTGTTTTCGCCATTCGGGTAGTTCAACTTTTGCTATCACGATTACCATTAAAACCGCTGTTGTTTATCTCACCAAGAGGACTCATTACAATCTTACTTTTTCTCTACATCACGCCAGAGCAAAGTATTGATATTGTGAACAAATCGCTCATTATTCAAGTCATTGTCTTCACTGTTCTAATAATGACTTTCGGAATGATGTTTAGTGGTTCTAAGAAAGAAGAAGATGAGGAAGACCTTGAGCCTTTTGACAAGCCAATGACACTGGCCGACTTTGAAGAATCTACACCAGACATTCAGGTGCCTGAAGCATGAAAAAAGCGAAAACAGTAGCTATAATTGGTGCTGGAATTGCTGGCTTAGCCGCGGCAATTCGTATTCAAAAGCTAGGTTTTCAAGTCACCGTTTTTGAATCCAACAAAACCGTTGGTGGCAAAATGAACGAACGCAATTCTGAAGGGTTTCGATTTGATAAAGGTCCAACTGTTCTTACCAAACCAGAATACGTTGACGAGCTATTTGAGCTATGTGGTAAATCAGCTTCAGATTATTGGAATCATCAACCTGTAAACCCAATCTTTAAATACTTTTTTGAGGATGGAACTATTATCAACTCATCTCAAAATATTGATGATTTTTCATCAGAAATAGCGAGTAAAACAAATGCAACTAAACAGTCTGTTGTTGAGCATCTAAATCAAGCGAAAACCAAATATGAACTAACAGACGAGGTGTTTTTACAACGCTCGTTACATCAATTCAAAAACTACTTTAATTGGCCAACTGCTAAAGGCATTCTCAACTTCGGAAAAGTGGACGTTTTCCGTTCTATGAACAAGGCAAATTCTAAGCTTTTTACCGACCAGAAAGTCGTTGACATATTTAATCGATACGCGAGTTACAACGGCTCCAACCCTTACCTCGCGCCAGCTACGCTAAATGTTATAGCGCATTATGAAATCACCCTCGGAACATACTTCTCAAAAGGTGGAATTCGCAGCATTGTTTCAGCACTTAAAACGCTATCAGAAGAAGTTGGCGTTAAATTCAATCTTGACTGTCCAGTTCAAGAAATTGTACTTGAGAATAAACAGGTAAAAGCTATTGAATCTGCAAAAGGAACACAGCAGTTCGATTTAGTGGTGAGCAACTCCGATGTTTACAACACCTACAAGCAGTTACTGCCAAATTTCAAAGCACCTAAAAGGTTTCTAGAACAACCGCGTTCAAGTTCAGTAATCGTGTTTTACTGGGGAATAAATCGTAAGTTTCCTGAGCTTGGTTTGCACAACATGTTTTTATCCAAAAACTCAAAAGAGGAATACAAACATTTATTTGAACTATGCGTGCCTTTCGATGACCCGACCATTCATATGACTGTAAGCAGTAAAATGAATGCCTCTGACGCGCCAAACGGACATGAGAACTGGGCCGCTCTCGTATCTGTACCGCATAACACTGGGCAGGATTGGGATGGGTGGATAAAAACCACACGACAAAACGTGATTTCCAAACTCAATAGAATCTTAAAAACAGACATAGAACCGCACATCGTTTTCGAAGAAATGCTGGATCCCAGAAAGGTGAATGAGGAAACGAATGCGGCATTTGGTGCAGTTTTTGGAAATGCTTCAAACAATATGTTCAGTGCATTTCTGCGTCACCCCAATTTCTCATCCAAAATTGAAAACTTGTTTTTCTGCGGAGGAACAGCTCACCCTGGACCCGGAATTCCATTATGCTTGCTTTCAGCAAAAATTGTAAGTGAACTGATTAACGAAAAATTTGTTCCTTTCAACAAATGACCGATTCAAACGAGCCTTACAACGTTGTAATCTGCGGTGGCGGACTGGCTGGGTTAACGCTTTCCTTACAACTCAAACAGCAAAACCCTGCGCTTTACATTACTGTAATCGAAAAGACCGAGCGCCCGCTAAAAGAAGCCGCTCACAAGGTTGGAGAATCAACAGTAGAAATTGGCGCGCATTATTTGAGTCAAAAGCTTGGGCTCAAATCATATATAGATAAAAAGCAGTTTCCCAAACTCGGGTTAAGGTATTTCTATGGCGATTCTTCTCAGCCCTTCGAAAACCGTCCGGAGCTTGGTCCAAGCATGTTTTCTCCGGTTCCTACTTATCAATTAGATAGAGGAACGCTAGAAACAGATTTGAGGGAAAAGGTTCTTAATTCAGGCATTGAGTTACTTGAAGGCGCTTCGCTGAAGGACATTTCAATCACCAGTAGAAGCGAATCGAATCAAGTAACATACATCCACAATGAGGAAGAAAAAACGCTTTCTGCCAATTGGGTTGTGGATGCCATGGGACGAAGACGTTACCTACAAACTAAGCTTGGACTGAAGAAAGAAAGTCCTCATTCGGCAAGTTCTGTTTGGTTCAGATTAGAGGGAAAAGTAACCGTTGATGATTTCGTTTCTAAGGAAAACACAGCATGGCATCAGCGTAATATTGAAGACCGCTACTACTCTACTAACCACCTTATGGGGCTTGGCTATTGGGTTTGGCTAATCCCTCTTTCCTCAGGGAATACAAGCATTGGCATTGTCACTCAGAATGACCTTCATTATTTTGGCGAATATGCTCGCAGTTTCGAAACGAGCTTAAATTGGCTTGAAAAACACGAGCCAAAACTGGCAAAACTCATTAAAGGGAAAGAGCCTCTCGATTTTAGAAAAATCAAAAACTACAGCTACGGTTCCAAACAACTATTCTCAGAAAATGGTTGGTCTTGTGTAGGCGAATCAGGGATTTTTTCAGATCCGTTTTACAGCCCAGGTTCAGATATGATTGCCATAACAAATACGTTTACGGCAAACCTCATTAAGGCTGATTTCAGCAAGCAACTTTCTTCGGGTAAAGTCGAGCAATTAAACCGTTTCATTCTAGGAACGATGTTCCCTGACCAGCTTAGTTATTATACGGACGGTTACCACACATTTGGAAATACCCAAGTTGCAGCAACCAAGTTTCTATGGGACACACTTTACTATTGGCGGGTTTACGCTCACGCATTTATGAACGGAGTATTTGATGATTTAGATCAACTGAAAAAGTTTGAATCGTACGTCAAAAAGCTCTCAAAATTGAATCAAACGCTACAACTGAGTTTCAAAAACTGGGCAGATTCAACAGAAAGTAGAGATGCGTTTTCTTATGCTGACCTCGCTAGGAAAGAAGTATTTATCCAAAGTGCGATTTCATTGCTTACACGGCCAAAAGCAGAAAATTTAGAACGCCATTTGAAGAAACAAGTTGACTACTTCAATGATTTGAAGCTGGAAATCGGACAGCATTTTAATCAAACGTCTGATTCCAATTCAACTGCGTTCTCTGAGTTTCATGGTCAACTGAGTTCAAATTCAAAACGTAAGAACAAAATCAACCGTTTTATCTCTCGAATAGGAAATGGAATGTTTCTGTACTCTGTCCGAGATATATACGTTCAATTATTAGTCCGAGGAAAGCAACGCGTTCATCTCGGATGGGTTTTGAAAATGCTCTACGCCAAGTGATGTGATTATGAACGGCTACATTTACCAATGGCTCACGCTCAACAAGACATCGTCAATAACCTTTCAGAATACTTAAAGAAGCGTTTTCTGGCTCCAAATATTACGCTAAACAGCGCAGATAACTTTGCTGATTTTGGCGTTGACTCTATGACTGTTGTGGAACTTGTAATGTACATCGAAGAGAAATTCGGCATCGTCATTCCAGCAGATCAATTGACGGGAGAGAATTTGGAATCGCTGGACTCACTGGCCAAAAGCGCCATTCAGAATCAGACTGATTAATGACTTCCGTTTCTCTTTCTGGATCAGATTATTTCCATCTTCTCATTGACCGAAAGATGAAACGTTTCGGCCTTGCTGGGAATATTTCTCGTGTTCATTTTCAGCTTTCGGCAGATACTGATTTAGATGCACTTGCCGCGCGACTAAAATCAAATACATATTTGCAAAAAGCGGCTTCAGCCGTATACAAATTGCGTTGGCCATTTCTTCCAAAATGGGAATTATCCGCTAACCTAAAACCCCAAGTTTTAGTCACTAATTCGCTAACAGAAACTGAGTTTCACACACATGTTCTTAACCGCACTGTGGATAACCAAAAAGGTCTTGTGTGCATCGATTTGTGTACCCTAAATGATGCCACAAAGCATTTGGTTGTATCAATGCATCATGTCTTGTTCGACCATCAAGGAATGATGAATTTCATCGGTGCTTTGAACAACGATTTTGATGGTGAAGTATTTCCAGAAAACGTTTCATCCAGTGTGGCTAAAAAGGCTTTGAATGCTATTAGAATGACCAGCTATATGCTAAGCCAAAGTAGCTCTAAGCTGGGTTCATTACTTGACAAAAAGCCAAGTTCAACCAGCGCTCCAGTATATCAATTTATCGCTTTTACTGCGGATGAATCAAAGCAAATTGAGCAGAATGCATGGCAAGCAGGTTCTCGTATTGGCACGAGCACTTACCTGATTTCTGCAATCGCTAAATGCGTAGAGAACATTTTAAAATCAAGGAACCAAAAACCTCCGTACTTATGGTTTTCCACACCTCACAAAGAGCGGAAAATCGGAGCAAAAGGACATCTTTTTTCTAATCAACTTTCATTTCTATTTTTCAAATTGAAGTCAGATGATTTAAACTCAAATGAAACCGCTGTTGATTCACTTAATGGACAGTTAAAGCTTCAAATCAAGAATCAAATTACTGCCAAGTATTCAGATTTGATGGATGCGCTAAGGTTGACTCCGCTTTTCGTTTACGAGCAAATGGTTGATGTGGCCTCCAACGGGAAACTTGCCAGTTTTGGTTTTTCAGATTTGGGCATCGATCAGCTTCAGCTAAACGAGTTTTGTGGGGCGAAAGTAGAGCGCGTTTTCAGATATCCTCCTGTGCCTACTCCACCTGGGTTTAACGTGGCAGTGGTCAGGTCTAGTGAACAGTTTCAATTTGTTTTTGGCTACGTTGAAGAAGCCCTCAAACCGAAAGAAATGGATCGCTTTCTGACTGACTTTAAAAATCAATTATTAAACGGGAATACCTAGACTATGCCTGAAGAATTCATCAATTTTGGGAGTTGGAGTTCAATAGCTCTTTTCACAGCAATCAATTTTGCAGTAATTTTCCTGCGCTACGTGCTCGTTTCTTTCATTTTCAAGATTGTATTTTCAGTTTTACTAAAGGATAGATACGCAAGCAGAAGAATTTCAGATGCGCTGAGAAAACCCAATCAGAATAAGAGAGAAATCATCTGGTCGGCAATTACATCTTTCATTTTTACGCTTTCATTTATAGGTGTGATTTGGCTATACCAAAATGGCAAAACTGCCATCTACACCAATCTCACTGAACTCGGAATTTGGTACTTGCCCGCCAGTCTTTTCATAGCTATGCTAGTCCACGAAACCTATTACTATTTCCTACATCGCTGGATGCATAAACCCAATATTTTCAAGCTTTTCCATTACGTGCATCACGAAAGTATTGTCACTTCTCCTTGGACAGCATTTTCATTCCATCCAATTGAATCCGTTCTACAAGCGCTTATTGTTCCAGCCATAATCATCTTCATTCCAATCCACGCTGGCGTCATCTTTTTCATGCTGATTTTGATGACAATTACAGCAACAATCAATCATTTACACATTGAGATTTACCCGAAAGGTTTTGCCAATAATTGGTTTGGAAAATGGTGGATTGGCTCCTCTCACCACAGTCTACATCACAGTAAATACCGTTTCAATTACGGCTTGTACTTTACGTTTATGGATAAATGGTTTGGAACAGAAAGCCCTGACTATTTGCCGCTGTTTGAGGACAAAACAGAAGACTAATTACTTCTCGTAACCCAACTCCTTAAACACAGGCTCCCAAGCCGAATAGATTTCTTCCATTCGTTGCTTATCGTACTCGTATTTGTTGGTTTGGTAGCCTTCGTAGCTTTTTACTTCAGACTGAATATGCGGAGAGGCTTGTTCAAAATCTAGTCCCAAAGTGGTATAAGCTTTTCTGAGTGTTTCCATTTCGTTGCCTATGAAATCCTCATACTTTATCTCCACTAAGTTTCCTTCTGGAATCTGCTTTTTACTCTCAAAATACTTGAGAAACATCTCTTTGTAAGACTTCAGTATAAAGTCTGGAACCACCTTTTCATCCCAATGCTGAAGCGCAATCATAGGTAAAGTAATTCCATACAACCTTTCGGTGGAAAAGTACACTCGGTAAGGGTCTCTGTAAATGTGAATAAACTTAGCATCAGGAAAAACTTCGAGTATTGATTTCACTCTCGACAAATTCTCTGGTGATTTGATTACCAACTGTTTACCTCCATGTTTAAGCGTGAGCTTTTGCATGAAATACTTGAATGATTCTTGCCAAGCTTTCTCGGCTTTTTCATCACCAAACAATACATTTCGACTAAAAACTGAATACAACATTTTAGGAAAATAGTACCCAGGAAGCATGGTAGCCCAAGTCATATTTCCGAGGGAATATTCTGGCTCTGTTGGCATATCAACACTCAGCCTCAAGTTATCCATTGGGCGCTTGCTTGGCATGCGATTTCCGAGCATTCTCTGAAGCATTTTCTCAAACGATAAATACAGCCAAGGCATAAAACTTTCCTTCACAGAAAGAAACCCGAATGACGGGTCTTTGCCCAACAAATAATGTAAATATGTAGTTCCGCTACGCTGATGTCCAAGAATAAAAACAGGCGCTTTCACCTCTGTTTCTTTAATCTTTTTATCCCACCGAAACCGCTCCCACCAAATAAGAGGTGCATAAAGAAGAATCATCATTGTAAGCACAAAACACTTAGGGTAGAACCGCCATTCAATCTGCTTTCGGTACTTCCAAAAAACACCTAGCCAAGTGCTCAGGTTTGCTCCCATCACCGTTGGTGCAGAGAAATCGAAGTGACTTTTTGGACCGATGATTTTGCTCAAATGAAAGGGCTCTCGTGCTCGTTTTCTAACTTGGCGACAAATATGCAGAATTGCCCCTGAAACGTTCTATAATATATATTCTGAATACGTTTAAATCGATGTTTTTCGTGTTAGCGCTGATTGGTTTTTCAATCAACTCAATTGCCCAGAAAACAACCAAGATTTACGGTTCGGTTGCAGACGCTTCAACCAACCAGCCCGTTCTATTTGCAAATGTTGTTTTCCAAAAAAGCAGTGTTGGTATTCTGACCGATACAGCGGGAAACTTTGTACTGGAAACCAAGCGAAACTTCGACTCGCTGACCGTTTCGCTGCTTGGTTATCGCAGTCAGACTTTAGCGGTAAACCGTGGTGTTACCGAAGAAATTGAAATACTGCTTTCGCCAAGTTCTTTTGAGCTAAACATGGTGGAAGTTAGACCGGGAGAAAACCCTGCGTTTAAGATTCTTCGGAAAGTAATTGCAAACAAGCCAATCAATACGCCACAGAATCTAGATTCGTACGAATATGAAGCGTATCACCGGGTTCAATTTGACCTCAACAACTTCACCGAAGGGATTAAAAAGAACCTGTTTTTACGTCCGTTCGATTACATGTGGGATAATACGGACACTACCGAAGATGGTGTGAATTACCTTCCAATGCTACTCACAGAAAGTAGCGAAAACCACTTTTATCGCAAGAAGTCTAAGGTCAAAAAAGCGATTATAAAAGGCCGCAGAACGTTCAAGTTTTTTCAGGCTCCAAAGATTATGGAGTTTGTGAAAGACATGTATATCGACCCAAATATCTACGATAATTATGTGGTGATTTTGGACAGAAGTTTCCCAAGTCCGATTAACGATTTCTACAAACGGAATTACAATTTTTTACTCGATTCTGGTATTCACGTGGTGAACGGATATCCGTGTAAGCACATCTATTTTAAACCAAAAGGCAAGAGCGATGTGGCTTTTACTGGAGACATGTTTATCGATACTTCTCATTATGCTGTTGTTCAGGTTGATTTAGAATTTAGCGTTGAAGCAAACATCAATTTTGTCCGTAATTATTGGATTCAGCAGAACTATTCGTTTGTAGAAAACAAGCAATGGTTTTTGACAAAAAGCCGAGTCATTGGTGACTTTACAGTTATTGAAAACGCCAAAGACATGACGGGATTCTTTGGTAAGAAGACCACGGAAATCCGAGACATAAAGATTAACCAGCCGCAAAAAAATAGTTTTTACACCACCATCGACCCCATTATTATTGAAGACAGCGCGTATGTGCGCAACGAAGCCTTTTGGAACGAAGCAAGACGAGATACGTTATCTGTCGAACAGCAGAACCTGGTTGAGATGATTGACCGCATGAACCACGACCCGAAATGGAAATTGCTGATTGGGAGTTTGAAAACGCTTTCGGATGGATGGATTCCTTTACGACAAATTGATATTGGAAACGTCTTTTCGTTTTACAGCTACAATCGCATAGAAGGCTCACGGGTAAAGTTAGGTTTTCGCACAAACGACACGTTTAGCGACCAAGTAAAACTCAAAGGCTACTTGGCTTACGGCATTGGCGATAATCGTTTTAAAGGCGCTGGAGAAGCCTCTTTCGCTTTTCCTGGTAAGTTGAGCAAGCGTTGGGTTGTTGGCGCCAAATACCGCAACGATTTATTCCAGCAAGGCCGAAGTCAGAACATGATTCAGCTAGATCATGTGCTTACATCTTTGGTGCGGGTTAGTGGTGCTCAAAAACGCACCATGCTAGAAAATTACACGGGCTACATTGAACGACAATGGTTTACCGGACTTTCAACACGAGTTTCCGTTTTCAAGGATAACTACTCGCCTTTACGTTCAGACTTTCTAGTACGAAATGAGTTAGACACTTCAAGCGTTAGTGGTTTCTCAGCCGCAGGCGTAAAATTCAACCTGCGTTTTGGTTGGGGCGAGAACAAACTTCCTGCAACATTTGACCAAGTTGATGCGCCTTTCTTCTTCCGTAAATACCCGATGATTTCTTTGGAAGTTGCCGTTGGAATAAAGGATTTTCTGAAATCACAATTCAATTATCAGCATTATAAACTGAAACTAGAATACCAGCTGCGCGCTAACAAAATTGGTTACCTAAACATCTTGGCCGAAGGCGGAATAATCAATGGGAATTTGCCTTATCAGCTGCTCCATGTGCCAGACGGAAATCCGCTGGTTTTTAACGACAACCATGGTTTTAATCTCATGAACTACATGGAGTTTGTGAGCGACAAATACATTTCGCTTCAGCTAGAACATCACTTCAATGGCTTCTTATTTAACCTTCTTCCTGGGGTGAGAAAAGCCAAATTGCGTTCTCTGCTAATTGGAAAGCTGTATTACGGAGCATTAACCGCTAACAACAGCAATGGAAAGTATCTCTTGGCTGATGGCATGGAAGCCATGCAAACGCCTTATGCAGAAGTTGGTTTTGGAATTGAAAACATCCTTAAAATCTCCCGTATTGATTTTACTTGGAGAATCACACAATTGGACAATTCAAACACGCTTGGGTTTATCGTGAAGCCTAGTTTTTACTTTAAGTTTTAAGAGACAAACTCCTGAAAGTCCTCATTGTAATAAATCATCACTTCTTCTCCTTTTTTGATGTCTCGCGCAGCAGAAAACGTTTGCGTTAGTTTCTCTTCATCCTGATGAAAAACCTTTGCGCTAAAGTTCTTATCGTGGTTAACGAAGCTGCCTACATGGCCAGGAGATAATGTGTAAGATTTTTCACCTTGGTTAAAATCGGAGCAAACAGCAATGGGTATAGATAATAGTTGGCCATCAAACACAAGCGATTAAAGGAATGAACGAGAAAGGGAATTGTCTATTATTGGCATATTGAATACTTGACGATAAGTTAGATATGAAAACCTGTAAACCCCAACGGATGATTGGAATGTGGCAAACCCTTCGGGCAATCTCTTCTATTTGCATTCTGATTGTTATTTCTTCATTTGTCCAAGCACAGGAAAACTTGGGCAGAAACCCGTTTTTCATTGAGCCCGAGGTAGTTTTGGGAAAAGCGGGCAACGGCTACACGGGATTTCCTAAAACGGGAATTCGTGCCACTGGTCAGGTTTCGTTTGGCGTTGCCAATACTAAAGGGGTTGATTGGGCCAAATACTTTAACTCCCCTCACACGGGCGTATCAGCCTCATTTTCCGCCACAGGAAACGTAGATATTCTGGGTTATGAAATAAGCGTTGTGCCTTACGTGCTTTTCAATCCGATAAAGAAACTTAAACGACCGTTCTATCTCAAAATCGGCTTTGGAGCTTCCTATTTCACAAAGCATTACAATGCTACTACCAACCGAGAAAACAAAGCAATTGGTTCACCGGTTTCTTGGGCCTACCAAATGTTTGCATACCAGAGCCTGTATATAAGTGAGCGTATGAATTGGAAACTAGGCGTTGGTTGGACGCATGCTTCTACTGGCCACATATCACTGCCTAATTTTGGTCTAAATTCATTCTCGGCCTCATTGGCTGTTCAAGTTTTCACCAAACCAAATGGTCCAGTGGTTATCAAAGGAGAGCCTCTTGAAAAATTACCGAAAGTTCCGAACCGATATACCGTTAATGTGAGGCATGGGTTTGGATTCCATGCTTTAGGAGGTACAGAACCCAAATCGGATAACACAATAAAGCCTGTTTATGCCTTAGCTATTTCGGGAGGTATAATTGTCAATCGGTTTGTTAAAATCAAACTAGGAGTTAGCTACAGATTTTATCAGCATTTCCATGATTACCTTCTTCAAGAAGGGTTTGAACAGTACATAGACCAGCCCGTAGTTAATACATCTGCCGTTTCCATCTTCTTTGGACCCGAATTTCTTTTAGGGCACGTTGGCCTGGATATGGAGGTTGGCATCAACGTACATAATCCTTTTTACAAGCAGTATTTTGATGACTTTAAACCAGGACCATCTGAGGGTTTTGGCTACGTTTCAAAGAATCTGATTTCCCAACGGATAGGCTTTAACGTATACCTTTTCAATGTCAAGAAAAGTCCAGTTCATAACGTGTCGTTAGGAGCCCACATTAACGTCAACTTTGGGGAGGCCGACTTTTCCGAGTTCAGTCTGTCCTATACTTGGACGATAATACAGAAAAAGGAGACCGATTTGTAGTGTTTAAAGATTGATGAATTCTAATCTTGGATAAACGCCTCAAAGTCCTCATTGTAATAAATCATCACTTCTTCTCCCATTTTGATGTCTCGCGTAGCGGAAAAGGTTTGCGTTAGTTTCTCTTTATCCTGATAAAAAACCTTTGCGCTAAAGTTCTTATCGTGGTTAAAAAAGCTACCTACATCGCTTAAGCACAAAGCATAATATTCATCGCTCCAAGGGAATTCTAGCGTGGCAATGAGTTCTGGCATTTGCTCATTATGGTGCAGTAAAGTCACATGACTTACGGCAATCATTTCTCCCGCCTTAATGTCTCTTATTGAAAAAACACCTTTCCCGTGGATTGGGCTTTCTTTAATTTCTACACAGTCGTTCATCTGGCTTTGGTAATTTGGCGTAAGGTTAATGAAATCGTTCATCAATAAGGGAATTCATAGGTTTTTGCGGATGATGCATAGGCCAACTCCATGTTCTGATTTAGAACGAACCAGTTTTATAAACACAGCCTCAAAAGTTAATTCTGAAATAAAACAATGGCTTAGTAATTCTGATTTTGAACTGATTGGGCTAGGACAGAATTGCAACGCTTCTTGGTATATAAAGGCAACAGAAAACAAGAAAGCCTCCTACCCGTTCGATTGGATTTTCACTACACCAGAATTCATCTTAGATATGTTGGCCGATGACTTCTCCACACTCCTTCAAAAAGACCTTCTCATTCCGCATGGAATGGATGCTGGTCATGAGCGATACCACGAAACCCTTTTCGGACATAGGAATCCTGCTTCAAACGAAGCTGACCGAGAGTATCTAGTACGTTGTATAAATCGCTTGAAGGAAAAAATGAAGTCTCAAAAGCCCGTTCTATTCCTTACAGTTATTCTCAACGAATCTGAAAAGCGTAAACGTTGGAAAAAAGGTTTTACCAAGGAGTTTAGCATGCCTACAAACCAAAAGCTAGAAGATTTCAGCAGCATGATGAATAAACTGACATCGCTTAATGATAATTGTAAATTCTTGTTCGTTGAGCAGAAAACTCAGGTGCCTTTTGACCTTTCAATCATCGAAAAAAGTGAGAAAGCAATGTGGCTTAATTTCTCTGCTATTGATAAAAACACGGGCGTTGAATACATCCATGAAGTTGATGATGCGGTAATGAAAACGGTTCTTGCTAACTTAACGGAATGCAACTAATTACGATTAAGGTTTTCTCTTACGACCACGAGACGTTTCTGTATGAGCCTAAGTTCAAATCTGAAGGTATCGAGTACTTCCTAAAAGACCAAAAAACAGTTGCAATTGACCCGTTGGTGTCAAACGCGATTGGCGGTATAAAACTTCAAGTAAGAGTTGAGGATGAAGAAAGAGGGAGAGCACTTGTTGCCGAATTGGAAGCAGATAATAATGCCAGCAATTTGGGAGATGTAATTTTAGTTGATGGTAAGCCATTTGAGAAGATTTTGGATGAATGCCCAAAGTGTGAATTGGAAGAAGTCTATCTAAACAAACAGTCTTTTCTTGCTGGTCTTTTCATGCCTTTTGCAAGACGATACAGGCACTGCGAAGATTGCAAGCATCTTTGGTAGCAACTAAACCAATCAAAGGTCAAATTCTATTCAATAAAAAAGCCCCGAATAATCGGTATTCAGTGATTCCTTTTGGTTCTGTAGCATTAACTACGTGGTTTCTTAAAGGTAACATCTTACCAGTATTTAGGCAGCCAAGGACTTGAAAGTTTCGAAGCTCGTAACGTTGATCAGCAGGTTTTAGACAACGGTAAATGTTTGAACCATAAACAAATAAACTCTTGACCCCAGAGAGAAGTGTTTTATGGATACGGGAAAATCAAATCAAAAAAATAATGTAAAATCAGAACACTCAACGAAAGAAAAAGCAGTACAAACAAATTGTTTAACTTGGTTCAGAGTATCTAATATACCAGGACCTAAAAAGTCCAAATATCGTTGACGAGATACAGGTACTAATTCTATTGGCGCACTAATATACACGTATATTGTTATTAAACGTAAGACTTTAAAATAGGAAGATAATGAACCTCACGCATTATTAATCTAAGGAATAATTTAAAGCAGATACTGATTCTCGCGAAGACGTAAAGGAAGAGAAGTGAACATAAAAAGAAGTGTTGTTTTGATTTTAAACAAAACTCGAATAACAAGTTGAAACCTAAAGAGAGTATAATGGCAAGAAAACAACCAAAAACGCCTGTTATAACAGAGGATACTAAAGTACCAGCTGAGAAAAAAGCACCTTCAAAACTCACAGAAAATCAATCCTTTTCTGATGAGCAATATGCAAATGACCAAATGGATCGGTTAATATTTGCAATTGAATCTTTTAAAAATGGAGATACATCTGTTAGGTTAACAAAAGAAAGAGACGATAAGTTTGCTGTGCTTTCGGAAGCATACAACGATATGGTAGACCTTGTTGGAGGGGTAAACACAGAAGTTTCAAGAATTTCAAGAGTAGCAGGAATTGAAGGAAACCTTAGTGCTAAGGCATCCAATAAAGGTGCAGCAGGGGTATGGTTAGAAGTAATCAATAATATAAATGTACTAATTGAATCTATCGCCAACCCTACTATAGAGGTAGGTCGTATTTTAGATAATATATCAAAAGGAAACCTGTCCGAAAAATTTCAGTTAACAGTAACTGGAGATTTTAAGGTAATGTCCGAAACCATCAATAGATCGTTAGACAGTCTTAATGTTTTTGCAGATGAGGTTACAAGAGTTGCAAAAGAAGTGGGGACAGATGGTGTATTAGGTGGTAAAGCTAATGTACCTAATGTAGGCGGAACTTGGAAAACACTTACAGACAATGTAAATACATTGGCAGCTAATTTAACGGGTCAGGTTCGTGAAATTTCCGCAATTACAACAGCAGTTTCCAAAGGAGATTTAACACAAAAAATTACAATTGATGCCAAAGGGGAAGTTGACGATTTAAAAACTACCATAAACAGTATGGTAGACAATTTAAATTCTTTTTCCCAAGAGGTTAGTAGAGTTGCCAAAGAAATTGGGACAGACGGAGTACTAGGCGGGCAAGCAAAAATTGAAGGTATTGCAGGTGCATGGCGCGAATTAACGGACAATGTAAATACAATGGCTGCCAACCTTACTAATCAGGTAAGAGAAATATCGGTTATTGCAAAGGCAACATCAAATGGAGATCTTACCCAAACTGTAAATGAGATTGGTAAAGGAGGAGAAGTTTTAGACCTAGCGCGTACGATTAACAATATGAATATTCAGCTAGGTACATTTGCTACAGAGGTTACTCGTGTTGCTCAAGAAATTGGTACTGAAGGACAATTAGGAGGACAAGCCAAAGTTGAAGGAGTTCGCGGAACTTGGAAAGAGCTTACAGATAATGTAAACATAATGGCTGCCAACCTTACATCACAAGTAAGGGAAATAGCTATAGTAACATCAGCAACAGCAAAAGGAAATTTATCTCTTTTAATAACAGAAGACGGTAAAGCGGGTGAAGTTTTAGACCTCGCAAAAACCATTAATGCAATGAATGCTCAACTGGGAGTATTTGCATCTGAAGTAAATAGAGTGGCTCATGAAATTGGAACAGAGGGAATACTTGGAGGACAAGCAGAAATAGATAACGTTAGTGGCACTTGGAAAAACTTAACCGATAACGTTAATGTGATGGCAGCTAATCTTACCTCTCAAGTAAGAGAAATTTCGATTGTTGCTACTGCTACTTCAAATGGAGATCTTAGTCAAAAAATCACACAACAAGGTAAAGCTGGTGAGGTTTTAGAGTTAGCCGTAACCATTAATGCCATGAACGAACAACTGGGCATTTTTGCATCAGAGGTCACAAGAGTATCTCGTGAGATTGGAACAGAAGGGATGTTGGGAGGGCAAGCAGATGTTGAAAATGTAAGCGGAACTTGGAAAGACCTTACCGATAATGTAAATATAATGGCTACCAACCTTACTCGTCAGGTAAGAGAAATATCGGTTATTGCAAAGGCAACATCAAATGGAGATCTTACGCAAACTGTAAATGAAATTGGTAAAGGTGGAGAAGTTTTAGACCTAGCGCGTACGATCAACAATATGAATATTCAGCTGGGTACATTTGCTACAGAGGTTACTCGTGTTGCTCAAGAAATTGGTACTGAAGGACAATTAGGAGGACAAGCCAAAGTTGAAGGAGTTCGCGGAACTTGGAAAGAGCTTACCAACAATGTAAACATAATGGCTAGCAACCTTACATCACAAGTAAG
>JBLHEU010000061.1:0-15748 GCA_047614525.1 Bacteroidia bacterium
TCGTGTAAAAATGCTTTTTCAGCTTTAGAATAGGTTTCTCAAAATAGTTCCAGCTCAAATGAGAAATTGGTAGAATAACCAGAAACGCAATTAGCGGTTTTAAACCCAGAAAAGCCCAGACATTTTCTTCCAAATCTAAACACGCTAACCCACGATTTGCAATGAGTAACCCTATCTCGTGAAAACAGAATAAGCCGTAGCTAATCACTCCCAAGTAGGAGAAGGTTTTTAGTCTCCCAAATTTGAAAAGGCTGTTTTTACAGAAATTCTGTTCAAAAATGAAGAAGGAGAGAATTACAGCGTAAAACATCTTTTCGATTACAAGATTTATCCACCCAGGTAAAACCTGGTTGTCAAAAATGGAGTGGTAAAAAAGTAGCGATAGGATAAAACCAACGTAAATACTCAGAATGCTCTTTTTGCTTAATGATTCTAGCGTTTTGTAGCCCCAGTTTTTATTGAAAGAGATAAAGGCAAAAATTGCACCTAGACAAATATCTCCAAGCAAGAAAAGCGTGTGAAACCAAAGGTTTACATCTGTGCCAAAATAATGGTATGTGGTGAAGCCAAATAAAATTAACATCAGCGCAAACAGCCATTTTTCACTTTTCCGAAAAACAATCATTAGAAAAGGCCAGAAAATGTAAAACTGTTCCTCAACGGAAACACTCCAAAGCACACTAATTATTGGCGAGTGCGTCCAACCGTGTTCAATTAAGAAGAAATTACCCACAAAAAGGATGAAGTAAATCGGGTTCCCAACTTCTTCATATGGTTGATTCATCAATTCCATCGCCAAGGGCAGAAGAATAAAGCCGATGAAAAGCACTAAGAAATAGAGCGGCCAAATTCTAAGTGCGCGTCTTATATAGTACAGCCATGGTTTAAACTTTCCTGCATGTTGGCGCTCTTCTAAAATTACCCATGTATTTATGTAGCTAGAAAGAACAAATGCAAAGCTAAATCCTGTTTTTCCGAAAATGTAAACGTAATTTTTTACCCAGCCGTAAGCACCAGATTCTGCAATTACAGCACTATCGGTATCCAACGCATGCCCAAGAAAAATGAACAAGAAAGCAATGAACCGAAGCGCATCAAGATTGTTGAAGAATACTTTTTGTCCCATAAACGACTCTAGATTTGGCCTCTGGGCCGCATCTTGAAATTGATGTGCGCCAAAGCTAAGAACTAGTACTCACACAATTTTTTAAAAACGTTTTCGTTGGCGGTGTCACAAGCGGTTAAAAAGCTGCATTTTTGGTAACTTTAACATCTACTCCCAAACATGACCAGATTACTTCTAGTCTCCATCTTAACTTCAATCTATTTCCTGTGCGGAAATTCGGCTTTTGCCCAGGCACCTAAATATTCCAATGAATTTCTTGCAATTGGTGTGGGTGCTCGCGGAATGGGAATGGCCAACAGCATGGTTGCTAGTGTAAATGATGTAACAGGTGGCTATTGGAATCCGGCAGCATTGCCATTGGCCGAGCGTAAGTGGCAGGTTTCACTGATGCACTCAGAGTATTTTGCTGGTATTGCTAAGTACGATTATCTAGCAATTTCTGCTCCAATTCTAGACCCTCACACGCAAGCATCTTTCAGCTTTATCCGCTTTGGTGTTGATGATATTCCGAATACGACTCAGCTAATTGATGATGAAGGGAATATCGATTATGATAAGATTACATCGTTTACGGCTGCTGATTATGGTTTCCTCATTAGCGTTGGTCGTAGAAGTCCTAAAATTCCTGGATTACGTTATGGTGGAACAGTGAAAATCGTTTATCGTCATGTAGGCAAGTTTGCCAATTCTTGGGGTTTTGGTCTTGATGGTGGTGTGCAGTACGACTACGGTAAATGGAAATTTGGTTTGATGGCCAGAGACGTTACGTCAACATTTAATGCTTGGAATTTCACCCTAGATGATGAAACCAAAGAGGTTTGGATTCAAACTGGAAACGAGATTCCTAAAAACTCGTTAGAAGTAACACTTCCTAAAATTATTTTAGGTGCTGGGCGTAAGTTCAATATCTATAAGAAGTTTGGGGTTTACACCGAGTTTAACTTCGATTTTACGTTTGATGGAAAGCGTTCCGTCCTTATAAAAGGGGACCCAATAAGTATTGAACCACATTGGGGAATGGAGTTGTTTTATTCCGACTTTGTTTATGTACGATTCGGTGTAACCAATATTCAGGATTACACCAATGATGATGGAGATAAGATTTGGACATGGCAGCCAAACGTTGGTATTGGCGTTAGAATTAAAGACTTCTATATTGATTATGCGCTAACCGATGTCGGTAATCAATCGGTAGCGTTGTTTAGTAACGTTTTCTCCCTACGGGTTGATGTCCATAAGGGAATGTTTAAAAAGAAAGAGAAGATTGAATGAGAAAACTTCTACTGACTTTATTCTTACTTCAGTCAGTAATTGCCTTTTCGCAGCCTTACGGCAACGAATGGGTAGAAGCTTCTCAGCCTCATTTTAAGTTTAAAGTTTATCAAGAAGGAGTTTATCGTATAAGCCAATTGGCGCTTAACGATGCGCTAGCAGCACAAGGCATCAGCCTAGCAACCATCGACCCAAGAAATATTCAGGTTTTTGCCAGAGGCGAAGAACAGTTTATTTATCTCGAGGGTGAAGATGATGGAGCCTTTGACCCAACCGATTTTATTGAATTCTATGCCCGTGGTAACGATGGTGTTTTTGACACCGATGTCTACTTCGATAATCCGCTGAATAATGCCAATCCGTATCACAGTTTAATCAACGATACCATTCGGTATTTCATTACTTGGAACAGCTCTTTGACCAACGCAAGAATGACGTTGGAAACCGATGTAAGCTTTGCTGGATACACGGCATCGCCATACATCTTAAGAGATGAGGTTGATGAGTTGCACGATAATTATTTCTACGGACAGAACTATCAAGTAACCAATAGTACAAGTCCAATTTACACTGGTGGTGAGGGTTTTTACGGATATTATTTTGATGCCGGTTGGACCGATAGTTTCTGGAATCTCAACACTTCAAACCGCGATGTAAATGGACCAGATGCAGAAGTTGAAATAAGCGTTATAGGCCAAACTTTTGATGACAAAAACTTGCACATCGAAGGTCCTTCTATCAGTATAGATACGGTGGTTGAGAAGTACAATGGTTATCGTTACAATTTCACGGTTCCAACTTCATCTTTAAGCGCAAATACATCCAATTTTACATTCTCGGTTAATAATACGGCAGCCAATAATTCATATCAAGCGTTGGTAGGTTTTATCAAAATTAGGTATCCGCAAACGCCTAATGTTGGTAACGGACAAACGGCAAATTTCATTGTTGGAGATAACCCAAATTTCCCTTCTCAAACTAAGAGTTATGTTCAGTTAGGAGGATATGCACAAGCCAATCCGAGACTTTATGATTTGACCAATCACAAGCGCATTTCGCTTGGTGGAAATTCTGGTAGTTATCAATTCCTAGTCCCTGATAATGGAAGCTTGAAGGAATGTTTTCTAACGCACGAATCATTGATTTCATCAAGCGCTATTACAGAAATTACGCCAGCTGGGTCTAACGGCTCTGTGATGTTTACAGACTTCGATGTATTAGATGTTTCCACCGATTATTTCGCCATAACAAGTGCCGCGTTGTTTACTGAAACACAACAATACGCTTCTTACCGAAGTGTGTCTGGTTATAACGCTATTGCCATTGATGCTGATGAATTGTACAATCAGTTTGGTTGGGGAATCAACAAACATCCGCTTGCGATAAGAAAGTTTGCGCAATGGGCGTTGGATAATCTTGATGCCCCATCTCACATTTTCTTGGTTGGAAAGACGGTTTCTTCTCTTTCTGCTAGAAATAATCCAGCGTTGTTTGCAGAAATTCAGGTGCCATCTTTTGGTTATCCGCCAAGCGATAATATGCTTACCTCTTATCTGGGCACCG
Source organism: Bacteroidia bacterium (assembly GCA_047614525.1). Lineage (GTDB taxonomy): Bacteria > Bacteroidota > Bacteroidia > UBA10329 > UBA10329 > UBA10329. The sequence continues at coordinate 3,962 of JBLHEU010000061.1, forward strand.
GAACCTACCTAGAAGAAACTGGAATCCCTGTTGGCCGATTGGCTGCTAAGAATGGCGATCAGGTTTCGGAATACCTAGATAAAATGATGGAATATGAGGTGCTAGATAATGACCTCTGGATGAAAAAGGTGCTGCACTTTTCAGGTGGAGGAAACGAGAGTGAGGTTTCTCAAATTAGGGCCTTCATGGATTCTTACAAAGCTATTATCGAAGACACATTATACGGTGGTAGCGTTCAAACCTTCCAGAAAACAAGTTCAGAACCGTTTCAAATTACACAGGTCGATTCAATTACCCAGCTTTTGAATGCTGGAGTTCAACTCATCAATTTCTTCGGTCATGGTTCTGCCGTTGGGTTTGATGTAAGTATAGATCATCCTTCGTTGTTTGGGAATGATAATGGGAAGTATCCGTTTATGATGGCAAACTCTTGTTTTGCTGGAGATATTCATCAGCCGAATAGTGTTCCTACTTCCGTCTCCGAAAATTGGGTGCTAGAAGCACAAGGCGGTGCATTAGGTTTTCTCGCTACAATCGGACCAGGAAGCCGCTTCTATCTGAATAGCTATTGCACAAATTTCTATCACAGCGTAAGTCATTTTGAGTATTTTAATACAATTGGGTGGCAGATTAAGAAGGCTATTCAGGAGAACGCTCAACCGTTTAATGACATTACTCGATTACATAATTTGGAGTACACGTTACATGGTGATCCAGCACTAAATATTACAAACCGTGAGCTGCCAGATTTAATGGTAAACGAACCTGCAGTCTGGTTTGAGCCAGAAGAGATTACAACGGAAATGGAGGACTTCCAAATGTTTGTGAAAATCACAAATTTTGGAGCTGCATTTGCTGATTCATTTGTGGTAGAAATAGCTCGTCAATTACCAACCGGTGAGATTGATACAACACTAAGCATCATTCATCCGCCAGTAGCTTACCTCGATACGTTTGATGTATTTATTCCTGTTGATTTGATTGATGGATTGGGAATTAATACCATCTGCATATCCCTAGACAACACTCAAATTATTGATGAGCTTTCCGAAGTAAACAATGATGTCTGCATTGATATTAATGTGCTATCGCCAGATATTGTGCCTATTTGGCCTTATAAGTTTGCGGTTATTCCAGATCAGGGGCCAACACTAAAATGTTCTACGGGAAGTCCGTTTGCAACAGAAAAAACATACAGAATTGAGCTCGATACAACCGATCAATTCAATAGTCCGCAGCTAGAATCCACTACAATTTCTCAAGAAGGCGGTGTCGTAAACTGGACCCCAAACTTGCTTCAGAATATGCCTGACAGCACCGTTTATTTCTGGCGTGCAAGTGTAGATTCTGTAACCTACGGCTATTACAAATGGCGCGAAACTTCGTTCCAATACATCCTAGATAAATACGGTTGGGGGCAAGCGCATTATTTTCAATATAAGGGTGATGATCATATAAACATGATATACGATCGTCCTGAACTAGATTGGGATTTTGTGCAAACCAATAAGCAGTTTAAGATTAACAACTTTGGTGGCCCTACAACTTTAGCCCAGGCAGAAGCAATTAACTTCTTTATTGATAATGGTAGAGAAGAGTATCTCGGTTGTACAGGAGGAAATGTCTTTACTCCTCAATTGTTAACAGCCGTTATGGATGGCTGCACCCTAAAACCATGGGAAACACCAGGTAATGAACCAGTTACTGGGCAGTACATTTCGGGAGGTGGGCCACAGGGTCAGTTGGAACCATGTCGGTCTCGACCAGAAAAATGGTACCAATGGGCAGCAACAAGCACTGGGTCTATGAACAACATGGTAACCTTCCTTGACGCTACCATTCCTGATAGTAGTTACATCGGTATTGCAAGTTGGTTGAGTGTAGATTTTCAGAACTTACCCGCTAACGTTATCCAACTGATGCATGATTTGGGCGCAACAGCAATCGACACATTATCGAATGTTCCATACGCTTTCTTTGCTCAAAAAGGTGACCCTTCAACAGCAATAGAAGTTTTCGGAACGGACATTATGGATTACATAAGTCTTACAGCCCAGATGACAGGTTGCTGGAATAATGGCACGGTCACTACAAAATATATTGGACCTACTTCTGAGTGGAAATCGCTACATGTTAGATCTGATGCTAAGGAAAATCCAACGTTAGATAGCATAGCAATAAATGTAATTGGTGTGCGGTCGAGTGGAGTGGAGGAAGTTGTAATGACTGGAATTGATGGTAATAGCACTGATATAATTGACCTTTATAATTCTATTGACGCTGCTGAATTTCCGCGTCTAAAGTTGAACGCATATTGCAGCGATGATAGTTCTGCCAGTACTCCGCCACAAATGGATAAATGGCAGGTGCTTTTTGAAGGGGTTCCAGAAGCTGCGTTAAACCCACACATTGGTTATCATTTTGAAAGCGATACGGTGGGAGATGGCGAATTGCTAGAATTCACCATTGCAATTGAGAACATATCAGCTTTTGATATGGACAGTCTGCTTGTTCATTATTGGATTGAAGATGCACAGGGCAACCGAAATTATTTGCCGTATCCGCGTCAAGCACCGTTGCTTACGGGTGAGGTTCTATACGACACCATCATTACGGACCCCCTCGATTTCCTAGGCGGTAATGTTTTTTGGGTGGAGGTTAACCCACGAAGACCAGGTCAGGCTACAGGCTACGATCAACTAGAACAATATCACTTCAATAACTTGGCAAATGTTCAGTTTGCCGTAAACGGAGATAATGTAAATCCAATTATGGATATCACGTTTGATGGCGTGCATATTCTAGATGGCGATATCGTTTCTGCCAAACCGTTTATAGTAGTAGAGTTAGACGATGAAAGCCAGTTCCGATTGCTAAACGACACGGCCGATTTCCAAGTATTCCTCAAGAAACCAGAATCAGAAATTCTGCAAAGAGTTTGGTTCGAAGGGTTTACTAATATGCAGTTTTACCCTGGTGAGGAGCCTAATAATAAAGCAAGAATTGAATGGGATGCCGAGTTCCAAGAAGATGGAATTTATGAGTTGTGGGTGCAAGGAAGAGATAAATCCAACAACGCTTCTGGCGATGAGTTCTACCGCATTAGTTTCGAGGTAATCAATGAGTCCACGCTCACAAATGTGCTCAACTATCCTAATCCATTCTCAACCGCAACACACTTCGTGTTTACCATTACTGGCTCACAACAACCTGATTATTTCAAGATTCAGATTATGACCATCACAGGTAAGGTGGTTAAGGAAATTACTATGGACGACCTTGGAACCATGAACATTGGCCGAAACGTAACCCAGTATGCATGGGATGGAAAAGACACCTACGGAGATCAATTGGCCAACGGAGTTTACCTCTACCGAATGGTAGCCAAATTAGATGCTGCCTACATAGAACATCGTGAGAGCGGAGCTGATAAATGGATTGAAAGCGGTTTTGGAAAGATGATGCTGATTAGGTAGAGTATTTCATCCTCACATCACTTCATAACCTCATCACCAAATCCTACCTTTGCGGTCGTTGAAAAAGTAGCAAATTATGGCAAAGTATGATGTAACAGTTATTGGGTCTGGTCCAGGAGGATATGTAGCGGCAATTAGATGTGCCCAATTAGGAATGAAAGTGGCGATTGTAGAGAAGTATTCTACACTTGGTGGAACCTGCCTCAATGTGGGTTGCATTCCATCAAAAGCACTGCTAGATTCTTCGCATCATTTTCACACTGCGCTACACAATTTTAAAGAGCACGGAATTGACATTTCGGAGCCAAAAGTCAACATCAAACAAATGATTACCCGAAAAGGTGATGTGGTTAAAGCCAATGTTGACGGTATCGCTTTCTTGATGAAGAAAAACAACATTGATGTGTTTGAAGGACTGGGAAGTTTCGAGACCAAGAATAAAATCAATGTGGCCAATGCCGATGGTAAATCAGAAACCATTGATACAGACAAAGTGATTATCGCTACAGGTTCTAAGCCGGCATCGCTTCCGTTTATTCAGGTAGACAAGAAGCGCGTGATCACTTCTACAGAAGCGTTGAAGCTTACAGAAGTTCCAAAGCATTTAGTAATTGTTGGAGGAGGGGTTATTGGCCTTGAGCTTGGCTCTGTGTATGCTCGGTTGGGCGCACAGGTTTCTGTGGTTGAATATATGGATAGTATTATTCCAACTATGGATAGAACCATGGGTAAGGAGTTGGCCAAAGTGCTGAAGAAAGAAGGAGTGAAATTCTACCTCAGCCATAAGGTGAAGGCCGTTTCTGTTAAAGGCAATAAAGTAACGCTTAAGGCGGATGATAAGAAAGGAAATGAGGTAGTTCTTGAGGGAGATTACTGCTTGGTTTCTGTAGGAAGACATGCTTACACAGCTGGTCTTGGATTAGAGAAAGTTGGAATTCCAACGGATGCTAGAGGTAGAGTAGAAGTAGATGCTCATTTGCAAACCAAGGTTGCTGGTATTTATGCCCTTGGCGATGTGATAAAAGGAGCTATGCTTGCCCACAAAGCGGAAGAAGAAGGTGTGTTTGTTGCCGAAATCATTGCAGGACAAAAACCCCATATCAATTACAACCTTATTCCAGGTGTAGTTTACACATGGCCAGAAGTTGCGGCTGTTGGTCAAACAGAAGAGCAATTGAAAGAAGCGGGTGTTGATTATAAAGTGGGTTCTTTCCCAATGAGAGCGCTAGGTCGTTCTCGCGCCAGCATGGATTTAGATGGCTTGGTAAAAGTTCTTGCTGATAAGGAAACAGATGAAATTCTTGGAGTGCATATAGTTGGTGCGCGAGCTGCTGATATGATTGCAGAAGTTGTTGTTGCAATGGAGTACAGAGCATCTGCTGAAGATGTTGCTCGCATGTCTCATGCACATCCAACGTATACAGAAGCCATCAAGGAAGCTTGTTTAGCTGCCACCGGCAATCGTCCAATTCACATGTAATCGAAACATTCGTAAAGCACCGCTGTTCGAATAGCTATGAAGCCAGAAATCGGAGTCCTCTTAATGAATGTTGGTACACCTGACTCTCCCAAGGTCAGTGATGTAAGGAAGTATCTTTCGGAGTTCTTGAATGACCCGCGGGTGATTGATATTCCTTGGATAGCTCGAAAGCTTTTGGTAAATGCCATAATTGTTCCTTTTCGTGCACCAAAATCAGCTAAAATCTATCAGAAAATGTGGACCGAAGAAGGTTCTCCATTGCTAATTCATAGCAAGAATTTCAGAGACGGATTGCAGATAGATTTGGGCGAAAAGTACCAAGTTGAAATGGCTATGCGGTATCAAAGCCCATCTGTAGAAGAAAGCTTAGAAAAGATTCGCAAGAATAATCCCAAGAAGATAATTGTGGTGCCTATGTATCCACAATATGCCTCTTCATCAACAGGAACATGCATTGAAGAAGTAATGCGTATCTCTTCTAAATGGTGGACTATTCCTGAAATGGTTTTCGTTAATCAATTCTTCGATTTACAAGGTTATCTTGATGGATTCATCAAACGAGGTAAAGAGTTTGATATAGACTCATACGACCACGTAATGTTCAGTTATCATGGTCTACCAGTTCGTCAGCTAGATAAAGTTTATGAAGAAGGTTTGTGCGATGATAGAGACTGTGAGCATGAACTCACGGACGAAAACCATTTCTGTTATAAAGCCACTTGCTATGCAACTACCAGAGCTATTGCCGCAGGTCTAGGTTTGTCAGAAGATCAATACACGGTTGGTTTCCAGTCTAGACTTGACGATAAATGGATTAAACCATATTCTGATAAAATTGTAGAGGAGAAAGCGAAAGCAGGTGTTAAGAACATGCTTGTATTCTCTCCAGCTTTTGTTGCCGATTGCCTAGAAACGCTCATCGAAATTGGGGATGAATACCAAGAGATATTCGAAGAACATGGAGGCGAGAAGATTCAACTTGTACCAAGTTTGAACAGCAACCCAGATTGGGTCAAAGCCTTTGCCAATCATATTAGAACTAAATAAAAAAGGAGAGCAAATTTGCTCTCCTTTTTTATTCTTGTCCTTTTAGGAATTAACGCTTAGTTCATCATTACCCTTTTACTAAAGTTCTTGATGTCGTTGCTCAAGTTTATAATGTAGATTCCTCTAGCAAGATCTCCAGATGGGAGAGTCACTTTGTTCAACCCTTCAACAGCAACTCCTTGGAAGTCTACAGCACGCCTTCCGCTCGCATCATAAAGCATGATTGTGTAATCTTCATTCTCTGAACCAGTGAATTCAACTACAATCTCAGATTGCTCAACATCGTAAGCATTTACAAAACTGAAGTCGCTACCATCCGTTCCGCACGTTACAGCGATAACATCTGAGTATTCTGCCTTTCCACTAAAGTCAGTATTCTTAATTCGGTAATAAGAAGTTCCTCCATAAGGAAGGCCATCGGCAATCTCATAAGTAAGTGGTTCGTTGCTGTTCCCATCTGGTGCACCTTCAATTACTTCAACAATTTCCCAATCGTTAGCGTTATTGCTTCTTTCAAGGGTGAAGAAATCATTGTTAGTTTCGGTCCAAGTAGTCCAGCTAAGAGCAATCTTGTCTCCATCACATTGGCCAACAAAACGTGTTAATTCAATTGGTAGTGGATCTGAATTGTCAACTAAAGTCCACACAGGGTATAAGTCTTCTCCAACTGTTCCAGCATCTAACCCAATTTGAATTGTGGTTGTGTTAGCGACATCATCTGTAATTACACTTGGAACACCATATAGCCAATCACCCCATTTATCAAGCGTGTGGTTATAACGTTGCGCAATAAGCAGCTCTTCGTCAATATGATTAGGAGCGGCTACCTCGGCTTGAGCATACTTGAATTGATACTCGAAACGCGGAGTTCCCGTATAACCTCCCATTCCTTCACCAATATTTTCCGCATCAATAATCCAGAAACGGTCAACAGCAAAGTAATGAGCTGCCTGAATGTAATCGTCAGTAAAATGATTAACTGTTGTAGGAAGGTTCGTCCACTGCCCAGGAGTTGGGTTGGTTGTAATGTTTGGCCCAGTAAAAGAGTTTTCAGAGTCGGTTACGTAGGTAGAGAATGTCTTGTAGTTTGAACTAGGGACAGCCGCTGTGGTAATATTATACTGTAACGATAAATCGGCTGGAGACGCGGCATCTGTACCAAACGGCACTGTATAGTTTCCAGAGTTGGTTCCAATGTTCCATCTAAGCACGCCATAACCACCGTCTGCAGGGCCTGTTTCTGAAATAACTTTTCCTGTACCTGTAACGGCAGTATTTGCTGAACTTTCTAAGTCAAGAGTTTGAGTGTTTAATCGAACACCTTGTCCGTCAAGTGTCAATACATTAAATACTTTCGCATCAACACCATTAAGCGTTTTGTGGCCAGACCCTTCAGCATTTAAGTTGTAGAAATTAGATGGCGTAGTACCTGCGATGTCTTGTGTTGCACCGTCCAATTCAACTAACCCACCAGTTGTAGATGTAGGAGCTGCTCCAAAAACACCAGAAGCATCATTGTTTTCCCAAGTACCTTCAACCTGCATAGTTCCAGCATTAGTAACCTCTCCTCCTGTGTCATTCTTGAAACCACCTCCATCAATATTTAAAAACGTGCCAGATGTGATATTTATTTTCGCTCCATTGTTTACTATGCCTTGAGCAGAAGCCCAGAAAAAACTGACCGCCACAACCAAAGTTGTAAGGGTAAGAAGTCTTGTACTATTGTAAAATGATTTCATGTTCATCAAATTATATGGGTCTATATATACTTAGACCAGACGTAAAATTAACCTTTCACTAAGATAAAAACTGCTTAAAAAGCATTGCCTTTTAAATTTCAACTTTGCCGTGGGTTAAAGCCTGATGCAAGTAATACGGGCATTGAACGCATCAGTTATGTCGTTTGTCGATAAAATATTTAAATGAGCTTACAGGATAGATGTCGGTATGAAGGACTTGACGAAGCCAAAATCAATTCGCTAGTTTCCAGTGCAAGTCATTGCATTGAGCTAAGTAATTCTAATTTGCCAAAAGGCAAAGATTCAGCCGGAGCACTTAAGTTTTCTCGTTTGATTGGAGTAGGAGTCGCAAGTGAGTTTGTTGGCACAGATGTAGAAAGTTTTGAGAAACTGAAGCAGTGGCTCTCTCATACAAATGATTACGTAATGGGTTATTTCTCTTACGATGCTAAAAACATGATTGAGAATTTATCTTCTCAAGATGAGGATAAAATTGGCTTTGAGCCGTTCTATTTCTTTGTGCCGGAAACTTTAATCATCGAGAATGAGGGAAACATCAGTGTTTTAACACATGCTCAGAATTTAAATTCCCAGATTACTGAAGATGCAAAACAATCAGGTGCTGAGTCGGAATTAGAAACCATCAGCAAGGAAAAATATTTGGAAACAGTAAAGAGTCTGCAAAATCATATTCAGCTAGGTGATATTTATGAAGTCAATTACTGCGTTCAACACAAATTTGAAAACGCGTTGATTAGCCCACATAGACTTTACACTGAATTGCAAGTAAAATCGCCTGCACCATTTTCCTGTTTTGTTTCGCATGAAGGAAGAAACTTAATGAGTTCAAGTCCTGAACGGTTCATGAAGAATGAAAGCGGTCATCTGGTTTCTCAACCGATGAAAGGAACTAATCGAAGGATGGAAAACAATGAGTTACAGAAAGAGCGGTTAGCGGCAGATACTAAGGAAAGAGCGGAAAATATTATGATTACCGATTTGGTGAGAAACGATTTGTCTAAATCCGCCAAGAAAGGAACAGTTAGTGTCGATGAATTATGTGGTGTGTATGAGTTTAAGCACGTTAATCAAATGATTTCTACCGTTTCGGCTACACTTAGAGACGAGCTTCATCCGCTGGATGCGTTGCTAAATGCCTTTCCAATGGGGTCTATGACAGGAGCTCCAAAAATTAGAGCTATGGAACTGATTGACCAAGCTGAAGATTTCTCTCGAGGGCTATATTCTGGTTCGGTGGGTTACTTCACTCCAGACTTAGATTTCGATTTCAATGTGATTATTCGAAGCATTCTGTACAACGCTGATAAAAAAGTGGTAACGTTTCCCACAGGAAGCGCTATTACCATCAATTCAGACCCAGAAAAGGAATATGAAGAGTGTATGTTGAAAGCCGAAGCGATGCGTAATGTGATTCAGAATCATGCTTGAGCAATTTGATGATAATAACTCGCAAAAAGGACTTTTTAGCAGTAAGCACAAGCTGTTGGTTGCAATTAGTGGTGGTGTAGATTCGATGGTTTTAACCAACCTGCTGTTAAATGCTGGATACGAAGTAGCGCTGGCCCATTGCAATTATCAACTTCGGGGTAAAGAGTCCGATTATGACCAAAAGCTGATTGAAGAATTCGCTCAAAATAATGGGCTTAAACTTTATGCTAAGCTAGTTGATACGGCAAGTATTGTTGAAGAAAGCAATGTGTCAATTCAAATGGTTGCTAGAGAAGAACGTTACAAGTTCTTCGAAGAATTAATGAATGACCATGGGTATGATTTGACGCTTCTTGCACATAATGCAGATGATAGAATTGAATCATTGCTGATTAATGTCCTCAGGGGAACGGGTATTCGCGGATTGCAAGGAATGCCTGTTAAACGAGAACGATATGTAAGACCGTTAATGTTTGCGTGCAAAAGCGACATTAGGAATTACGCTGTAAAAAACCAGATTGACTTTCGAGAGGATGCAAGTAATTCCGAGGTGTATTATCAAAGAAATTGGGTACGGCTGCGAGTGCTTCCTTTACTTCGAGAAATTGACTGCAATATCGACACGAAACTTCTGGGTCTTGCTCAACGGGTAGAAGCAGAATTACCTAGTTATCATGATTTTATTTCTGAGAAAAAGCTTTCAATAAATGGCAATTCTGAAAACAGTTTGTCTGTAAGCAAGCTTCAGGACTCAAAGTCCCTGTTTACGCTTCTTCGAGAAATCTTGGCGCCACATGGATTCTCATCAGACCAAGTTTTTGAAGTAATTGATTTGCTTGAATCTAATTCGGGTTCTATTGTGGAAACGGACCAAGCCCGAGTACTGAAAGACCGAGAGGAACTTTTGATTCAACCAAAGTCTGAATCAGTTAAAATGCCATTGCTTCGGTTTGAAGAAGTCAACCGAAATGAATTGTCGTCTTTTGGTGTAGAACAGAATCAAACACTGATAGATTCTGAATTGGTAAATAAAGACGAATTTAAGCTTCGACATTGGAAAAATGGAGATCGATTTAAACCGCTCGGAATGAATGGTTGGAAGAAACTCAGCGACTTTTTCATCGATCAAAAACTTTCCATAATTGAAAAAGAAAAGGTTTGGTTACTCACTCAAAACGACACAATTGTTTGGATAATTGGAATGCGGTTAGACCAACGTTTTAGAGTCTCCGAATCAACCCAAAAAGTGTTAAAGGTTACTGCCTGTTTCTGAACCTTTCTTCCCTCACTTGCTTACTTTAGCAGAAACTACTTAAACGATGAAAAAACTACTATTTCTTTTGCTGATTGCTGCTTCATTCGGATTGCAGAGCTGTCAGTATAATTCAATGGTCGAGAAGCAAGAAGCGGTGACCGCACAATGGGCTCAAGTTGAAAATGTATATCAGCGAAGAGCAGATTTAATTCCAAACCTAGTTTCAACAGTTAAAGGCTATGCAGCACACGAAAAAGAAGCGCTAATTGGTGTTGTTGAAGCACGTTCAAAAGCTACTGGGATAAACATAGACGCTTCTAACCTAGACGCCTCAAGCATGCAAAAATTTCAAGCTGCACAAGATGGATTGTCATCTGCGCTTAGCAAATTGATGGTTGTAGTAGAGCGATACCCGGATTTAAAAGCCAATCAGAACTTTCTAGAGCTACAGTCTCAGTTAGAAGGAACCGAAAATCGTATTGCTGTTGAACGAAGAAAGTATAACGAGACCGCAAGGGTTTACAATACATACATCAGAAAATGGCCTAATAGTATGGTACGCGGAATGTTTGCAGATGAATTCCCAAAAGTGGAATATTTCGAGGCAGACAAAGGTGCAGATGTGGTTCCTAAAGTTGAGTTTTAATTGAAGGCTCAAGAATATTTTACTCAATCGCGCTTAGCCGAAGTTGGTAAGGCTATTAAAGCAGCAGAAAAGGCAACCTCTGGAGAAATTCGCTTGTATGTGGAGGATAAATGCAAGGAGGATGTGCTTGACCATGCTGCCTTTTTGTTTGCCGAATTGGACATGCACAAAACCGAACTACGCAATGGTGTTTTGTTTTATCTGGCAACCAAAGACCGCAAGTTTGCCATTTTAGGCGATGGCGGAATTAACGCCAAAGTGGATTCCGATTTCTGGGACCATATTAAGGAAGCTATGATGGAGCATTTCAAGAAAGGCGATTTTTCATCAGGATTAGAACTTGGAATTTCAATGGCTGGCGAATCGTTATCTACTCATTTTCCTTATCAACAAGGAGATGTAAACGAACTCTCAGACGACATAATCATCAAATGAGAAACGTATTTTTTATTCTTCTTCTCGCTGTTCCGTTCGTTCTATTTGGACAGGAATTTCCAGAGAAATCAAATCGCCTTGTAAACGATTATACCAACACACTTTCTAAATCAGAAGTTACGCAGCTAGAGCAAAAGCTTGTCGCTTACGATAAAGAAAGCTCAGTTCAAATTGCCATCGTAATCATTAATTCGCTTGAAGAAAATGAAATCGGCAGTTACGCTTTTCAGTTAGCAGAGAAGTGGGAAATTGGTCAGTCA
>JBLHEU010000062.1:0-15456 GCA_047614525.1 Bacteroidia bacterium
ACGAATCAACAATCTCATCCGCCAATCGAACAAATCCATAAATACCATGGATTGGGTTTTCGAAATCTTTGTGAAGAAATTTTATAGCAAGCGAAAAAGAAGTGCTGTAAGTATTGGTTATCAGCTTACTACACCTTTGAGATGCGTTGTCAAATAAATTTTTTGGAGAATCTTGCTTGCCCACGTTTAATCTACTTTTCCGCTAGTTCCTTTTCAATCTGTGTTGCAACAACCTGACCAGAGATTAATGATGGTGGCACTCCCGGTCCGGGCGTTGTCAATTGTCCTGCAAAGAAAAGGTTTTTCAAGTGTTTACTTCTCATACTGGGTTTCAAAATTGCAGTTTGTTTTAAAGTGTTCGCCAAACCGAAAGCATTTCCCTTATAGCCGTTATAGTCGTTTTCGAAGTCTTGATGAGCATAACTACGTTTATAAATCACGTCTTCCTTGATTGACTCGCCAGTAATCTGCTCGATTCGGTTAACTACCAAATCAAAGTATTTTTTGTGTAAAGATTCTTCGTCTTTAAGGTTGACGGCCACAGGGATAAGAATAAATAGACTCTCATACCCTTCTGGAGCTACGCTTTTGTCTGTTTTGGATGGTGCACAAACGTAAAACAACGGATTGCCAGGCCATTCTTTGGAGTCGTATATTTCGTCTAAATGCTTGTCAAAATCTGTGTCGAAAAACAGCGTATGATGAAGCAGATTGGCCACTTGCTTTTTTACACCAACGTAATACAGCAAGCATGAGGGCGATAACTGCCTGCTATCCCAGTATTTCTCATCATAATTTCTTTTTTCTTTTGGAAGAAGATGTTGGTCTATGTGATGATAATCGGCCGTTCCGATAATTATATCTGAATGAATCTCTTGCTTATTTATGCTTATTCCGCTAGCGCGATTACCTGCGGTAATTATCTTTTCTACGTTCGAATTAGTCTCAATCTTAACGCCTTGTTCAAGACAGATTTGCTCCATCGCCTCTATAATCTTATACATCCCGCCTTGCGGATACCAAGTTCCGAGATTCCAATCTGCGTAATTCATTAACGAATACATTGCAGGTGTTTCGGATGGTTTGGCGCCAAGAAACAAGACAGGGAATTCTAGAATTTGAATAAGCTTTGGGTTCTTGAAATGCTTACGGATATGCGTACTAATAGATTGAAACATATTCAGTCTAAACGCGCTTGAAATCAATCTTGGGTCGAGGAATTCCGTTACCGAAAGCCCAGGCTTGAACACAAATTCGTTCATTCCAACTTCGTACTTATACTTTGCTTCTTTCAGAAACTTCTTCAGTTGGTTTGCCGCTCCTTTCTCTAAGCTTTCAACCAAATCATAGATTTCATCCAAGCTTGATGGAATGTCAACAAAATCATCTTTGCCGAAATAGACACGGTAGGAAGGAGATAGTCTATCTAGCTGATAGAAATCTGATGCTGTATGACCAAATTTTTGATAGAAATTCTCAAAAACTTCTGGCATCCAATACCAACTTGGCCCCATATCAAACGTAAAACCATCAACAGAAAACTGTCTGGCTCTTCCGCCAATTGAGCTATTCTTCTCATAAACAGTTACATCGTGGCCGTTTTGAGCACAACATGCTGCAGAAGCAAGCCCTGCAAATCCACTTCCAATAACTGTGATTTTCTTACCCACTAATTTTGAATATTAGTACAAAAGTATTCTTAATTCCAGCCGAATAAATGACGGACGTCAACGACTACTTGGTGGTTTTTTCAGAATCGGCAACCATGCGGTAAATTTCACTCAGTTCATCAGCTGTAATATCTCGCCACTCACCAGAAGGCATGTCTAATTTCACATTCATGATTCTAGTACGCTTCAGGTTCACAACTCGATAATCGAGGTATTCGCACATTCTTCGTATTTGACGATTCAAACCTTGAGTAAGCACTATTCTGAACCTGAATTTGGTGATTTGTTCAACTTTACATTTTCGGGTAATCGTTTCCAGAATAGGAACGCCTTTGCTCATTTGTTCCATAAACTCCTTGGTAATAGGCTTGTTTACATTTACCAAATATTCCTTTTCGTGATTGTTTCTAGCTCGTAGAATTTTGTTCACGATATCGCCATCATTCGTCAAGAAAATTAACCCTTCACTTGGTTTGTCTAATCGGCCAATAGGGAAGATGCGCTGTGGGTAATTGATGTATTCGATGATGTTGTCTGGCTCAACCGAGACATCAGTTGTACACACAATTCCAACAGGTTTATTGAATGCGATGTAAACAGGCTTTTCGTTCGATTCGCCAACGAGTTTTCCGTCAACCTTTATTTCGTCTTCAGAAGTGACTTTGGTGCCCATTTCTGGCACTGTTCCATTGATTGTTACTCTTCCAGCATCAATCAATTTATCGGCCGCTCTTCTAGAGCAATATCCGACTTCGCTAAGGAATTTATTTATCCGTGTTGGCGTTTCGTTTTCCACAGTGTAAAGGTAAGATTGTGATGTGCCTTTACGGAAACAGTTTCTGGAATTTTTTCGGCAACGGAGATTGAATGTAGATTTCCTTCTCACTAATTGGATGAGTAAACTTTAAAGAAGAGGCGTGTAAATAGAGACCATTTCCAGTCATAACTCTTCCTTCAATGCCATAGTTATGGTCCCCCAAAATGGGGTTGCCAATGCTTGATAGATGTTTGCGAAGCTGGTGTCGTCTTCCTGTTTCAAGGGTTAATTCCAGCAAATTCAATCCACCGTATTTATCAGATTCTAATCGAGATAAAACTCTGTAAATAGAAACGGAAGCTTTATCGTCAATTGGAGTTTCAACTCGTCCGTCAATCGAAATATTTCCAATACAAATGGCGTGGTACTTCTTCTCAATTTGTCGTTCTTCAAATAACTTGTTTAAAGTCGAAACCATGCCTGCTGTTTTTCCAATAAGCAAGGCTCCACTTGTAGGAAAATCCAATCTATGTATAGCTTGTGGTTTGCTTAATGCACCTAATTCAGTGCTAGCGTTTAATGAAGTCTGAAGGGCGTTTTCTAACGTCCATTTCTTGTTGCCACTAACCTCAATTCCTGCAGGTTTATTTACAATAGCCAAATACTCATCTTCAAATAAAACTTCAATATTCAGGTTCAAATTTGGAGTTGATTCAGAAGCTTCTTCAAACAGTTCTACAGTCTCACCACCAACTAACCAATCTCCAGTTTTAGCAGTAGTTCCGTTTATAGCAACCAAACCCTTGTCAATTGCTTTTTTCATTCCCTTACGGGATGGAATAGAAACAAACTTCTCTCCAATAAAGTCGGATAATCTAACTCGTTCTTCAAGTTCTTTTGGTACCTGATATGTTTCCGTTTTTCTCAACTAAAGCGAATAATTATCTGTGGCTCAATCTATCGAAAAAGTTTGTTCTTAACCTAATTTAGCGTCATGAGATTTCTTGTAGTTATTCTATTCATGACTAGCAATTTAATGGCCCAAAACGTTTTGGTTACTGCGCACAGAGGCGCTTCTGGCTACGCTCCAGAAAACACGTTATCCGCAGTAAAGAAAGCGCTAGATATTGGTGTTGACCGTATTGAAATAGATGTTCAGCAAACAGCAGATGGTGTTGTGATTTGCTTACATGACAAAACTCTTGACAGAACAACTTCGGGTAAAGGAAAGGTAGAAGAGAAGCCGTTTTCTGAACTCAAGAAGCTCAAAGCCAACAAAGGATTTGAATCTGATTTTCCTGACGATCCAATTCCAACCCTGGAGCAAGTTTTTGAAGTTCTAGATGGAACAACTCATTTTGTGATTGAGATAAAAGCCGGACACGAAACATATCCTGAGATTGAGGAAAATGTAGTAGCGCTTATTCGCAAGTTCAAAGCTGAAAAATGGGCTGTTGTACATAGTTTCAATGACAAAGTTCTCGAGTTCATCCATACAAATCATCCAGATATCCGACTACAAAAACTCTTTGTTTCATATTCTGGCGGGTTAATGCTTGACTTCAAACTTCACAGCGTAAAGCTTTCTAGCTATGATTATGTAGAAGGGTTTGGAATCAGTAAAACGGGCACAAAACGTAAGTTGGTTGAGAAGATTCACGCTCTGGGAAAAACCGTTCATGTTTGGACAGTGAATGAAGAATCGGATATGAAGAAACTGATTGAACTGGGAGTTGATGGGCTAATCAGTAATTATCCCGAAAAAGCAAAGAGATTGGTAGGTTCTAAGTAACTCATTAGCGTACTTTTGAAGGCATGAGTACTTCCCTTGAAAACCGTTTCAAATCCTTATTTCTATCTGTATTTGTCACCTATGCGGTTGTGTTAGCAATAGCTGGGTTCTATCTTTTATGGCAGGGTGAGAACGAAAGCTTGTGGCTGGGAATTACAGTGGCTGCAGCTAGTGTGTCTTTCTTCTTTGCTCGTTTGTATTTGGTTCGAGTACCTCGCACTTCGCCAGGGTTGATGGGATTTAGCATCAGCATTTTCGGAACTGTTCTGTATACTATTTACCATGCTTATACATACCAAGTTGCCTCTGCAGCGCCCATTTTAGGTATGATTACTCTGGCCGGATGGGCAGCATATGTTGCTTGGTATTCTGAGTTGGGAGATAGAAGCAAAGAGAAAATCAAGGAAGGAAAAAGGCTACCAAAGATTCAGTTAGAAGACTATGATGGGAATAAACTGAACTCAGATGACTTTAAAGGGCAGAAGCGACTTGTTATTTTTTACCGTGGAAATTGGTGTCCAATCTGTACTGCACAGGTTAAGGAGTTAGGAGATTTTGAAAAGGACTTTGACCAACTTGGTGTTCGGATTACGCTGATAAGCCCTCAATCTCACCAAAAAAGTAAGAACCATGCAAAGCGGGTTGGTATGGATTACGATTTTCTTGTTGACGTAGACAATCGCGCAGCAAAAGCTCTTGGCATACTTCATGAAGACGGCTTGCCAGCTGGGTTTCAAGCATTGGGTTACGAAACTGATGTTCCTAAGCCAACAACCTTTGTTTTAGATGAAGATGGCAAAGTGATATTTGCCGATCTTACCACCAATTACCGATTAAGGACTAGACCTGAAGATGTTCTAGCCGCTTTGAAAGGTGAATAAAGCTTCCGCAGCAGGAGTTTGTCAAACGTATTTTCGGTTCTAATAGCACTACTTTTTAAGTAGCGTAACCTCGTCTTTCGTGTAGAAAAAACTACTCTTCATGTTTTCGATGAAGAATTTTCGCATCTCTTCCGTAGACTCAAACTTCTCATCAATATTTTCAGTTACCTCAAACAGTTTAAACCCACCAGGAATAAGGTCAATACGATGTATCAAGTACTCCTTGCTGCCAGAACCAACCAAATTCATAAATAGAATTCCCTCCAAGTAAGTGGTGTGACCCACGTAGTCTTTCGAAGAATACTCTTCATCGTCTTTATTGTACTGAAAGTGTGCAATTGCATAACGGACCGTGTCATATTTTTCAATGGAATAATAAGAAGGGAACTCAGATTTAGCTTCGTTTTCAGGAACCCAAGAACCAATCAATTCTGGCATAATTAATTCTACCGGTTTGCTAAGGGGAACGATTGAGCTATACGGGCAACCCCAAAACATTAATAAGCTTGCAAAAAAGCAAGATAGGAGAACGAATTTCTTTAGCATGAGCGCAAGTTATAGGTTTATAATCACAGCAGAAATGCGGTTGGTCAGTTTGGGGTTAAGACTATTAACTTGCATCAAAATTACCTCATGAAGAAACTTCTTACGCTCTTTCTACTAACCAGTTCATTAATGGTTGTGGCGCAAGACCCTCATGTAGAAGCCATGCTTGATGATGTGAGTATTGACTCGTTGATTTACTATTCTAGCGCTATTTCTGGTGAGTTCTCCATTGAAGTTAATGGAAATGTGGAAACAATTCTTTCTCGAAATAAGAACTTTCCTGGTAATGCTGTTGCAGCAGACTACATAGAGCAAAAGTTTCAAGAATTTGGCCTAGCTACTTCAGTTCAAACCTTTGGTGCAACAGGCGAAAACGTTTTAGCAACACAGCCTGGAATCATTTTTCCGAACCAGAAGGTGGTGATTTGTGGTCATTACGATTCAATGCCATCAAACGGAACAGCATCGCCTGCGGCTGATGATGACGGAAGCGGAACCGCAGCTGTAATTGAAGCTGCGAGAGTATTATCGCAATACAACTTTGCGTATACCATAGTTTATGCTGCTTGGGATGAAGAAGAATACGGACTGGTGGGCTCTAACTTCTATGCAAATCAGGCGGAAGATGACGGGGATTCTTTGGTTGCAGTTATAAATGTAGATGCAATTGCTTGGGATGGAGATGGTGATTCATTGGCTCGTGTTCATGTTAGTGATATTGCCAATTCGGTGAGCCTTGGAACCGTGGCTGCTAGCATGATTTCGACTTACGAGATTGGTTTACAGATTGAAACAAACAGCCCAGGCGCAACTTACAGCGATCATGCTTCTTTTTGGAATCATGGTTTCAGCGCAATCCTTCTAATTGAGGATTTTGATAATGATGGAAATCCGCATTACCACACCGCCACAGATTTGGTTGAACATTTTGATACCATGTACTTTGAGCAGATAAGTAAATGGGCGTTTGCCACAACGGCAACTATGGCCGTTCCGCTTGCGGGTAATGTCGGTATTTCTGAGAAAGATAATAATCAGTTCAATATCTATCCAAACCCTGTAACCAATCAGCTTTCAATTATTTCAAATTCAAAGGAATGCGCCAAGGTTAACCTTAGTTTGATGGATGCTTTAGGAAGGGAAGTTGAATCGGTGCGAAATCTCGATTTACCTGCGAATTTCAATATGGGGAGCTTGCCAAACGGAAACTACTTCCTTCGTTTAGAATATGAATCTGCTGGTTTGGTACATTCTCAGAACATCATCAAACGATAAGGTCAATTACTAGGTTTCAATTCTAGATTATATTTATGCCATGGATGAATTTCTGGGAATAGCGGACCAAATGGTCATTTACAATTTGCGAAGCTCTTGGTTTCAAATATCAAAGCTTTACAACGAAATGGCTTTAGAACAGGGTTCTACCGTAAGTATGGCGTTTGTGCTACTGGCCATAAATGAAGATGAGGGAACGCCTGTAACCAAAATCGCCCCTCGTATGGGCATGGAGCCAAACAGCCTTAGTCGAATTCTCAAATCGATGGAGGAAAAGAAATTCATTTTCCGTAAGCGTGATGATATTGACAAACGAATGGCCTTTGTTTGTCTTACAGAATTGGGTAAGCAGAATAGAGAAGTGGCGCTTAAAGCGGTTTTTCGTCTTGAGAAAGCAATTGTCAATCAGATTGATGCAGAGAAGCTAGAGGCCTTTCTTGATGTTGCCAAACACATTCCTGCGGCCATCGATGAGTTTAAAGAGAAAATGGCGTCTTACGAAATCAAGTAAGTGTTGCCTAGGTTTCCTTTTCAGTCTCGATTAGTGGCTAACCTTATTTTTCACATCCTTAATTTGACGATTAAAAAATGAAAGGAGCAGTACACCACATTGAGCTATACGTTAGCGATTTGGGAATAACATCAGAATTTTGGGGCTGGTTTTTGAAAGAATTGGGGGTATGAAGTCTTCCAAGAATGGGGTGAGGGAATTAGCTACAAATTATCGGACACATATTTAGTTTTCGTTCAGGCCGAAGACGAACACCTTAAAATCGGATACCACAGGAAACGAATAGGACTGAACCACATTGCTTTCCATGCAGAATCTCGTACAATGGTTGACGGAATGACTGAGAAGTTAAAACAGCGAGATGTTGAATTATTATACTGTCATAAGCACCCATATGCTGGAGGAAAGGATTATTACGCCCTGTTCTTTGAGGATTCGGATAGAATAAAAGTTGAATTAGTAGCACCTGATTAGCAGTTGGAAAGACCGCCAATAATTTGAGCCACTAAACTCGTGGTTCGAAGTATCACAGAAACCCAAATCAAAGTCTACCGCTTAATTATTCTTTTTGCGCTTACACCTTCATCGGTGGTAATACGCAAGATGTAAGAACCGTTTGGTAATCCTGAAATGTCAATAGTGTTATCGAAAGAAGCTGGCGTCATTACAACCTTCCCAAGTACATTCAGAACTTCAACAGATTCTAATTTATAGCTGTCTACATCAATGGTAAGTGGGCCAGTTGTTGGTACGGGATAAACGGGTAGCTCCTTACGGTTTACAAGGTTATAAATGCCGTTAGGAGAAGGGCCATAATTCAAGTTTAAAACTGGTGCGGTTTCTGGGTCAGAGGCATCATTAAATGTCATTGTTCCTCCCGTAAATCCTGGAATGGAAATCAGGAATTGCGTCTTGTTTGAGTTATTCATTCCAGTCAGCATTTCTGCCGTAAGGTCTAATCTAATCCAGTTGCCAACTACAGCATTTCCTCCATGTCGGCAAGGTTCGCCTTCTGTATCTGGCGCATCCATGTAATCAACTGCTTCAACGTCAACACTTATCCCAAATGTGCCGTTCTTCATCTTAACTAGAAAGTCGTTTCCAACAATTGGGTTCGTTCCTGTAATATCCTGAATTCTGAGAAAAATACTGGCACCTGAGAGTGTAGTATCGGCCATTTGAGGTGTATCGAAAGTTAGTACAGCGGCTAGTTCACTTCCGGCTTCTTCTCCAATTTTAACCTCTTGAGAAACATCTCCAGTCGAACTAACAGACCCGTCACTGTTGGAACCATCTGAAAGCAAATAGAGATCATCCATTAATAATTTGTGGTAGAATTTCTGAGCTTGATAAGTGAACATAGTCAAGTAACCATCAGCCGAAAGGTGAAAGCAATCTTTGATCGCACCAGCATAGAGTCCCATTCCGTTTTGTGGAGAAGGATACTCCGGGTATCCAAATGGCAATGGCGCATCAAATTGTGCATAGGTGCCACCAGGTGCTACTCCCAAGGGGGTTGTTTGGCCATAGAAGTGTTGTATAATTCCTTGTGCTGGAATAAAATCTAAAAGTGGGTCTGCGTTAGTTGTAGCCAAAACAGAATCTGACATGTTGTTTAAGACTGTATTAATTGTAAGAAAATTAGGCTGACCCATACCATCCCAAGTTGAGAAGAATGGGTGAACGTTTTGAAATGGATCAAATTCCTCTATTATTTCTCCGAAGTTTGGGTAAGTGTAACCAGGCCAAAAAACCCGCATTCCGGAACGAGTAGCCTGTAAGAAATCAATAATGGTTTCTAATCGAACCTCAACTGTTTGCGTTAACGAGTCTGTTTGTTCGGGCGTGAAAGAAATATTCCAATCACCCAATACATCGTTTCCTCCAATGCTTAAATGGACAATCTCAATGTCTGTGTTTGCGTCTACTATTTCTTGAATAGCAATCTGCTTTGGGCCATCAACAAAATCATACGTATCAGCACCATTTTCTGCTATTTCTAGACTGCTTACAAATCGCTTATCGGAGTGGCCAAGGTTCTTAAGTCCTTCGTTAATGGTTCCGTAACCATTTTGGAACGCGGCCCAGCTGTCGCCAACTAGTAGGATTTTGTTTTGTGGCACTTCAACGCATTGCGAAAAGATTAAACTGCAATAAATTGGAATTGAAAGTAGGGTTGTAAATAGTCTTTTCATACTTGGGGCTATGTTTAAAAGATGGCTGAATTTACAGGTTCTATGGGACGCAAGTAATTGTAATTTTTGTAGTGTCGTTTAGCTTTCACTTTCTTTTTTTGACATAGCTAGAATTTAACTCAGAAATAGACTTGCAACCAATGAGTTGCATTACCCTAATCATCTCGTCTGTAAGTATTTCATAGGTTTTGGAAACACCAGCTTCACCGCCTGCTGCTAAGCCGTACAAATATGCTTTTCCAATAAGCACAGATTTTGCACCAAGCGCGATGGATTTAATTACATCAGATCCACGCATAATTCCGCCATCCATTAAAACTTCAATGTCAGAACCAACCGCTTTTACAATTTCTGGAAGTAAATCGAGTGGAGCAGGGGCGCCATCTAATTGACGGCCGCCATGGTTTGAAATCACAATGCCAGAAGCACCAATTTCGGCAGCTTTAACCGCATCGTCAACACTTTGAATTCCCTTTAGCATGAACTTACCTTTCCAAAGCTTCATCATTTCTTGGGCGTCTTTCCAGTCTACATCAGCTCTAAATTGTGCATTTACGTTATCAATGACTTTCATGGCATTTGCACCGTATGGTAAATGATTTACCATGTTTGCCATTTTCCATTTTGGTTTGGTTAGAAAATGGTACAACCACTCTGGTCTTGATATAGCACTTAATGCCGTGTTCTTTCTGATTACTGCTGGCCTCCCATGACCATTTTTCAAATCACGTTCTCGCTTACCTAGCGTAGCTAAATCAACAGCCAGCATCAGCCCATCATACTTTTCTTTTTGGCAACGCTCAATAAAATCAAGCACCATATTCTTATCGTGCCAAGCATAAATTTGAAAGAATAATGGACCAGTAGATTCCTTAGCAACATCTTCGATAGACGTAGTAGAAACGGTACTTAATGAATAAGCGGCACCTGCTTTATGCGAAGCTTTAACAGCTGCCTTTTCTCCCATATGATGGAACATTCTAGACATTCCTGTAGGCGCAGTGATGATGGGGATTTTCAGCTTTACGCCTTGAACTTTGGTTGATAGGTCAATGGAACTTACATCCCGCAGCACCTTTGGCACAAACTCATAGTTGGAGAATGCATTTCTATTCCAGTCTAAGGTATGTTCATCCTCAGATCCGCCTTGCAAATAATCAAACATTACTGATGGCACCTTTTGCCGCGCAATGTTTTTCAAATCCTCAATTGAGAAAGCTTCATCCAATTTAGCCATGCGGGAAATTAATCAAGAAAAGGTGTATGTATACTGAATCTCTATGCCGCTTTTCTCTGTTGTGCCAACTCAGCTTGCATCATTTTAGTGGTCTTTCCTGTTCCGTCCTCAGTCCAACCTGGAGGACCAAAAATATACATGAAACGTCCTTTCCAAGTGTTGGCCTTCATTACATCTTGCCAAATATGAACGTATTCGTGCGTGAGAACTTCTATTGGGTTGTGCGATTCTGGCGGATGCAGAACACCATAATTAATGGTTTTACTATCGTTTTTGTCTTTGAAGGTTCCAAAAAGCCTATCAAACAGAATAAGGTAGCCTCCGTGGTTTTTATCGAGGTATTCGATATCTGATGAGTGGTGCACTTCGTGATGCTTATGCAGGTTGAAAATCTTTTCAAGAAAACCGAGTCTAGGCATCCATTGCACGTGTAATTGATATTGCCAAAAAGCTTCAATAGACAGGCATGTCATCAGCATAATAGGGTGGAAGCCTAAAGCGCAAACCCACATATAGAAAAACGGCTTGTAAAAAAGGGTTACCCAACCATTTCTTACTGCTGTACCAAGGTTAAAATGATCTGAAGAGTGATGCACAATATGCGCAGCCCATAAGAATCTTACTTTATGATTTGCTCTGTGTACCATGTAATAACTGAAATCATCTAGTACTTGACAGATTACCCAAATGTACCAGACGCCAAATCCAAAAACAGCCCAGCCACCAATAATGTTGGTTCTAATTCCTTCTTCATTTTCTGGATTGAAGATGATGTAAACGATTGAGAACAACACGAGTGAAAATATTTTTGCGCCACCTGCAAGTACCGCTGCACCAACTCCCATAGTGCCACTTGTGGCTAAATCTTTCCACTTGTAAAGTGTTGGATTGTATTTGAGGCTGAAGATTATTTCAAGAACAATGAGACCGATAAAAACAGGGCCTCCATACACCATTAATTCTGGCATCGGATTCTCCATAATCACTCTTTGTGCTTCTGCTAAAAGATTCTCAAAAAAGGCCATGTTTTACAAATATATTTTGTTCGTTGAGTTATAAAACTCAAAGACACCCAAGATAGAAAATTGTCTTTGGCGGTCTTTGAAATTAAGTGAAATGTAAGGTGCTTATTCAGTCACGACTAGTTTTTGTGAAACAGTAGCTCCATCCACTGTAATATTCATCGTGTAAATCCCAGAAGATAATCTGGCCTCGGAAGCATTAAAGTTATGAGAGAACATGCCAGACTGATTATTGCCAGAATATACTGCAGCTACTTGTTTACCCAAAACGTCTAAAACGGTAATTGCGATAGTAGCATCCTCTAAAAGATTGAAGCTTAACGAGAAACGGTCAGAACTTGGATTTGGGTAAAGTCTTAGACCTTCAATTGGAGCAACTTCTTCAATACCAGTGAGCTCGCTTCCTTCGATGTATTGAACGCCAAGAACCATCATTTCTTCATCAGAAGTTAATCCCCATAAGACAGGGTCTGGTCCATTAGTATTGGTAAATCCAGCTTCGTGAATAATGCCAATACGTGGGTCAATTTCATACAATTCATTATCAGGGAAATAACGAAAGGTTACTTCCGGTCCGTTACGGTAAAAACCCACATCGAATCCTAATTCGTAACTATAGTCTCCATCGTACAACATATCGCCTTTACTTCCATCAGGATTTCTCTCGTAAGCATTGTACATAGTACCATACTTGTGCGTGTGCGTGTATAGGTTCCATAATTTCCACGTTTTTGTAGCATTTGGAGAATTGGCTACTTCGGTGAAAATAGTCTCTTGGTTATCTTGAGGGATAGAAATATCCAATACTGGAAATAGAGCAATTTGCATGTACTGGTCTGTCGTTCCTTCATCCTGAGTATATACATTCATGTATAAATCTGTAGATAGAATGGAGTCTGGGCTAGAGTTCTTGATATGGATGTTCATGTCAAAAACTGTATTCGCAGGCCAATAATAGGCGGTACCTTCAGGAAGCTCGTAGTTCCATAAGCCAGGACCGGTCGCAATTGGATTTTTTATGTCAGCATGAGAATCCTGTGCTCCAAGGTCATAGGCATTCCTAAGTCCATCTTCATATGCGGTTTCGGCTCCAGGGTTAAATGAATAGATTACAAAGTGATGCGCTTCGCTAGGTAGGTAGGTTTCAATTTTGGTAACCTCAATGCCAGTTGCAATTTCCGGATCGAATTTCATGTAATATTCATACTCGGTTAGTGGCGGAACAAAGAGACGCCCCATATACATCTGAAAACCCTCTCCAGCAGTAGGAGGTTCGTGGTCAGAGTACGTGTCATCGATTCCTCCTTCACGATAGTAGGTATTCACCAAGGCCGTGTCTACAACTTCTCCGGTCTCAGGAGCACCAAAAATAATCCATTGTCTAAAAAGCTCCACTTCATGGTCTTCTAACGCAGCACCACCACTAGGCATAGCACCACCTTCGGCAGGTTCAATTTCAAGTACATCGCTAATTCCATGAGCAATCTTTCTTAACAAGAAACTTTTTGTTGGGTAGCCAGGCAAAATGAGTTTGTCTCCCTTTGCCAAAGCTGCCGGGTTTACGGGGTCACCCATCAATTCGGCATAAAGACCTGCTTCTGATTGAGTTACATCAAACGTGGCAGTTGAGCCGTTATGACAGCCATTGCCAGCGCATCTGGTTTGAAGTAAGGAATGAATGTCTGAAAAAGTGCTTTGGGCGCTGCTTGAAATGCTGGAAGCAAGAAGAACTGCCAGTAAAAATGTAACGTGTTTCATGAAGTGTTAACGGGGTTTAATTTGCTCAAAAATACAATGCATGCATTCTAATTTCAATTTTTTCTTTCTTTTGTATTGATAATCAGTTCTATAAGACTCTTTTAGATGACGTTTAGAAGCAGGTTACACTTAAAATCATTCAAGACTTAACATTAATCGATTTATGAAAAACTATTTACTACTCGTTTTCTCTGTACTTATTTACAGTACGTCATTTGGTCAGTTAACGAATGCTGGGTTTGAAAACTGGACAGATAACCCAGTGCCAGCTTATTCTGATCCTGATGGTTGGACTACGCTAAATTCTCTTTCTACCAGTTTAGGAGGAGCGGTTGTGTTTAAGACATCCGTTGCAGACGAAGTGCATTCGGGCGGTTTTGCTGCTAAGATGGTTATTGCGGATTTATTCGTTGGAGCCACTCCTGGAGTAATTACGAATGGCACAATCAATGCTCAAGCTCAAACGATAGAAGGTGGTCAGCCAATAAGTGATAAACCTATAGTCTTCGGTGGCTGGTTTAGATATGACCCGGTTAACATAGATACTGGATTCGTAAACATCACTTTTACAAGATGGGATGCAGTAAATAGTGTTAGAGAAACAGTGGGAACAGCAGAACAGGATATTTTTAGTACCAACGGATTATTCGAAAATATTGAATTGATTATTAATTACACAAGTACCGAAATGCCGGATACGGTATTGATCCTTATGGGGCCAGGTACGAATGTTGAACCGCAAGTTGGGAGTGCACTTTTTGCTGATGACTTATACTACAGCAACTCTCCAGCAGGAATAGACACACCAGAATCTATTGGTCTTAGTATTTTTCCTAATCCAGCTATTGACAGGTTGAATTTTGTTTCCAATCAAGGAGTGCTCTTTAACTCAGTTAAAGTGTATTCGATTGATGGTAGATTAGCTCAAAGTTTGAATGTGAACGGTAACTCTGTTAATGTTTCAAGTTTGAACTTAGGTTTATATATTATTGAACTGAATGATGGAAAAGGAACTGTAGTGCGTCAGCGCTTTTCAAAAAACTAAAAATTCCGGAAATACATTATTGCTAGGGCGCTGAAGAGAATATCTTTAGCGCTCTAATTATACCACCATGTTTGTAAAGAAGAATTACGGAATAAAGCGGCTATTGCAATTCTCATGGATGCATCTTACCTGGCTTACTTTGTGGGGTAGTCTTGTCCTCGTGCTGCATAATATTTTCCATGACACCTTTTGGATTTCTATTCCGTGGTTGCCCATTTCCGTTATCGGTACAGCGGTGGCGTTTTATGTTGGTTTTAAAAATAATTCTGCCTACGATAGGTTGTGGGAAGCCCGTAAAATCTGGGGAGGAATTGTAAATACTAGCAGAATGTGGGGCTCGGTTTCAAAGAGCTATGTTGGAAACACATTCCGAAAAGAGAATGCTTCAGATTCAGTTCTTTATGAAGAAACGAGAACGCTAATACACAGACAAATTGCGTGGCTCTACACACTAAGAGAGCAACTGTTAAAACCAACCCCTTGGGAGCATATCAGCAGCGAGAATAAACATATGCGCAGATATGCTAAACTTCGTAGAAAGGGGGCCATCGGCCAATTCGATTCTGAGAAGATTGAAGAGCTTGTAAAACCTTTGGTTAAGAATGGAGAAGGACAACTTGTTTGTCATGCACCAAACTCAGCTACTAAGCTCATTGATCTTCAATCTCAGCATCTTAAACGACTTAGAGATGAAGACTTGATTGATGATTTTCGGCATATGGAAATGCAGAGTCTTCTGAATGAATTCTATACGCTTCAGGGTAAAT
>JBLHEU010000063.1:0-15267 GCA_047614525.1 Bacteroidia bacterium
TCGAAGCAGAAACTGTTACAACTTACATTCACCCTGGAAACAGAGTAGGAACAATTGTAGGCTTGAATAAAACTGGTTTTGAAGAGCTTGGACGTGATGTTGCAATGCAAGCTGCGGCAATGGCACCCGTTGCTTTGAACAAAGAAGCTGTTTCTGCTGAAGTTATTGCAAAAGAGATTGAGATAGGTAAAGACCTAGCCATTCAAGAAGGAAAGCCAGCTGAAATGGCTGAGAAAATTGCCCAAGGGCGATTGGGAAAATTCTTCAAAGAGAATACGCTTATGGAACAAGCCTTCATTAAAGACAATAAGCAAAGTGTTGCTAACTACCTTAAAGGTGCCGACCCAGAGTTAACGGTGACCGCATTCAAGCGCTTTTCGCTTGGTAATTAATAAAGAGATTAAAAAGTGGATTTAGTTCCGCTTTTTTTTTGCCTTATATTTTCTAAAATTGAAGTATGGAAAACAGGTACAATAGAGTCCTACTAAAACTGAGTGGAGAATCGCTTATGGGTAATAAGCAATTCGGCATTGATCATGGTCGCTTAGGACAATATGCGGCAGAGATAAAAGAGCTTGTAGATTCAGGCGTTGAGGTGGCCATAGTTATTGGTGGAGGAAACATTTTCCGAGGCATTCAGGCCGCAGAAGGTGGGATGGACCGCGTGCAAGGAGATTATATGGGAATGCTTGCAACCATGATCAACAGCATGGCATTGCAATCATCTCTTGAAAACGTAAACGTGAAAACAAGGTTAATGTCGGCCATTAAGATGGATGAGATTGCAGAGCCTTTTATCAGAAGAAAAGCAGTTCGTCATCTTGAAAAAGGACGTGTTGTAATCTTTGGCGCAGGAACTGGAAACCCATACTTCACTACAGATTCAGCTGCTTCTTTAAGAGCAATTGAGGTTGAGGCGGATGTAATCTTAAAAGGAACGCGTGTTGATGGTATCTACACGGCCGACCCAGAAAAGGATTCGTCAGCAGTAAAGTTTGATACAATCAGCTTTAGCGAAGTGTTTGAAAGAGGTTTAAAAGTGATGGATATGACTGCTTTTACTCTCTGCCACGAAAATAATTTGCCGATTATCGTGTTTAATATGGATGAAGGTGGCAACTTAGCTAAAGTGGTTTCAGGAGAAACTGTCGGTACATTAGTTGAAGGTTGAGAGCATAGATTCAGTATTTTTCGGACAAATTTTAACGATGGAAGACGATTTACAATTCATTTTTGAGTCAGCGAATGAAGGTATGCAAAACGCCATGGAGCGTTTAGAGCATGAGTTAGCTCGAATTCGTGCTGGGAAAGCAAGCCCTGCAATGTTGTCGAGCGTACAAGTAGAATACTACGGGTCGATGGCACCGCTTAAAAACGTGGCTAATGTAAATACACCAGATTCAAAAACCTTGATGATTCAGCCTTTTGAAAAAGGCCTTTTAGAGGATATTGAAAAAGGAATTATGCGAGCCAATCTTGGTTTCAATCCAGGGAACGATGGTAAAGTTGTGCGAATTAGCATACCGCCATTGACTGAAGAGCGTAGAAAAGACCTCGTTAAACAGGCACGGGCCGTTGCCGAACAAGCGAAGGTTTCTATTCGTAATTCTAGAAAAGACGCAAACGGTGAAATAAAGGCACTCCAAAAAGATGGTTTGTCAGAAGACAGAGCAAAGGGTGCTGAGGATGAAGTTCAGGCTAAAACTACAACGTTTTCTAATTCTGTAGATAGTCTGTTGAACGATAAAGAAATAGATATTATGACTATCTAAGTAATAGATTTATGAGTTTGAAGCCCTGTCCATTAAAGTGGATAGGGCTTTTTTATTTTGGAAAAGGAAGTAAACTCCTCGTCCGCTTCATTAGCACATCAAACCCTGACCTGTTTACTAATGAACGTTTATCCATTAGTGGAATGCTGACGAAGACAAACATCAGGTTGATGGCTAAGGCACCAGAACCAGTCCACCAAAGGTTTAAATCTGAGTTTAATGCAATCAAAAAAACTCCCCACCAAGTCAGTAATTCACCAAAGTAATTTGGGTGACGGCTATGTTTCCACAAACCTTCGTTCATGTTTTTTTCTTTGTTCGCAGGGTTCTGGCGAAACTTCCTCATTTGCTCGTCAGCAACGTAAGCAATAACAATTGCCGCTATGGTGATGACGATTCCCAGCCACCCAATCCAGTTCAATTCAAACGGTTCCTTCATTCCATAATAAAGGGGAATGCAAGCTAAATAAACCATCACGGTAGGAAAGAGGTGAATGCCGCTGAAACTTACCAGCCAATACAATTTTGGGAACTGCTTTCGGAAATCTACATATCGCCAATCTTCATGTTTGAGACCTGGCCAATCTCTAAGAAAGTTGGAAGTAAGTCTCAGGTTGTAGAGCATCATTAATGAAAACAAAGCCATAGCCGGTAAAGAGTCTATACCAAAAAGGACAGCACAACCACAGGCAATTACAGCTGGTTTCACACTCCAATACGGGTCATACATACTGGAATTATTCATAATAACCGAACAAAGAAATATGAATACGGTAGCCGCAAGATCAGCAACAGCTAATCGATATAAATCATCCAATTGGGGAAGTAAACCCCATACTGAGAAAGCGATTATAGTCGCAACTGTGTAAGCAACAATTTGAATGAGTACGCTAACGGATTTGCTGAATTGCATAGATTCGGATTTTGCGCAATATAGGTGGTTTGAAAACGGATGGATTTGACGAAATTCAACACATGCTAGAAATGGAGTGGAAGTATGCTGAATTGCCAGAGCCTGAAAACGTCAAGGCGCTTTGTGCTGACTTAGGTATTAAGGAAGACGTTGCCTCTTTGCTCATCAGCCGAGGAATTCAAACTTTTGATGAAGCAAAGAATTTTTTCCGTCCGTCTTTGGATGATTTGCACGACCCATTTCTTATGAAAGGAATGGAACAAGCAGTAAGCCGAATTGAGCAAGCACTCGGAAACGGAGAGAAGATTCTGATTTACGGAGATTACGATGTAGATGGAACAACTGCTGTTGCGTTGGTTTACAGCTTTCTCAAAGACCTTGGCCAGATTGACTTCTACATTCCCGATCGATACAAAGAAGGATACGGACTTTCTATGGCGGGAATTGATTACGCCAAGGAGTTCGGGGTTTCATTGATTATAGCTTTAGACTGTGGCATTAGAGCCATTGATAAAGTGGCTTACGCGAATACGTTGGATATTGACATCATCATCTGCGACCACCACCTTCCAGGGTCTGAATTACCAAAAGCACATGCAATTCTAGACCCTAAGCAGGAAGGATGCGAGTATCCATTCAAGGAATTGTGCGGGTGCGGAGTTGGGTTCAAACTGCTCCAAGGTTTTTGTGATAGGAACAACGAAGATTTCGAACGGCTTTACGCCAAAGCAGACTTACTTGCCATCAGTATTGCGGCAGATATTGTTCCCATTACTGGGGAGAATAGAATTTTAGCGTCTTACGGAGTTCAGCAGATAAATGAGAACCCTTCAACGGGTATTCAAGCTATGCTGAAATACGCCAAGATTGATAGGCCGTTAACGATTAGCGATGTGGTTTTTATTATCGGTCCGCGCATTAATGCGGCCGGACGCATTGCCTCGGGAAAACGAGCTGTCGAATTGCTCATTTCGGATGATTTGGGAGATGCTCTTAAATTTTCCGAAGAGATTTCTAATTACAATACAGAGCGCAGAACGCTAGATAAAGATGTAACCGATGGAGCGTTGGAAATTGTTGAAACCGAAGACTTTTATTCCGATAGTAAATCAACTGTTGTTTTCAACAAAGGCTGGCACAAAGGCGTGGTTGGTATTGTAGCCTCGCGGCTGATAGAAAAGCACTATAAGCCAACTATTGTGCTGACTGAATCGCAAGGCGTTGCAACAGGCTCGGCTCGTTCTGTGAAAGGTTTTGACGTGCATGCCGCACTTACGGAGTGCGAAGACTTACTAGAGCAGTTTGGCGGCCACAAATACGCGGCAGGGATGAGCCTTAAGCTGGAGAATGTTGATGCGTTTCGTGAGAAGTTTGAGAAGGTTGTTTCTGAACGAATAGAGGAACACATGCTTACGCCAAAGTTGGATATTGACCTAGAAATTGATTTAGATAGAATCACACCCAAGTTCATGGGATTGTTGAAGCAATTCGGACCATTTGGACCAGGAAATATGAATCCTGTTTTCGTGTCTAGAAATTTGACTGCAACAGATATTCGTACAATGGGAGCTGATGAATCCCATCTGCGGTTCAAACCAAACCAAGCAGGAATTCAGCATTTTCCAATCCAATCGGTAGCGTTTAAAATGGGGCCGCTTTACAATAAACTAAAAGGAGGAGCAGCCTTCGATTTGGCATACACCATAGAAGAAAACCATTGGAAAGATCGTGTATCACTTCAGTTGATAGTAAAGGATTTGAAGTTCAATTGATTGTGGTAGAATTTACTTCAAAATCGTTGAGCCAATTTCCTTGGCCAACACTTTTCTAACCGACAACTGACGATTTAGCTTTTCCATGAGAGGCATAAGCTGTTCTTCTTCCGCCTTCTTCATCAAGTCGCGGGTTTCGTTAATCATCTGCTCCAGCTTACGCAGTTTAAGCACGTTAAGAGACGATAGAATGGATTGCCTCAACTTATCCACCTCCATAAGAATAACCACATTATGCTCTTTCCAGCGTTCACTTACTGTGTGCGGTTGGGCAAAAAAGTTAACTGCTAAGGCAGAAACATCTGGGAATGCATGATTGATAAAATGCTGTTCGGTGGGCGTTTCTTTCTTCTCAAGCATCTTGGCAATTTCATTGAAAATCCCTTGATAAAGCGGATTATCAAAGCTGATTTCGTCTTCAAGTACCTCAGTAACTATAAAGTCAACCACGCCAACCGTTTCTTGGTCAATCACTTTTTCTTCCTTCTCATCCCAAATATCAAACTCAATTTCGTTTTTGCTGTAAAGCATCAATAACCGAATGATGTCTCGCTCCTGAAAATCAGCGTCACGCTTCTTTATTTCCTGGTTACCCTTCCTTTTAATTTCAGGCTCCTCAGCTGGTTGAGTATTGGCAAACTGCGGATTGTCTTTTCGTTGTTTGTCACTCCAGTTTTTTCTCCTATTCCGATTCAGCTCCATCATCAGAACTTCCTCATCCATATCCATAATGCTGCTGCATTCCCGTACGTAAAGATTACGCGTAATCGAGTCAGGAATCAGCGAAATGGAACTGATAATATCTTTAATTAAGCCAGCCGTTTTTACAGGGTCACCTTTGGTTTCTTCAACCAATATCTGCGTTTTAAACTGGATAAAATCCTTAGAATTTTCCGTGATGAATTCCTCCAATTCCACTTGATTCATTTTCTTAGAAAAAGAATCAGGGTCTTCACCATCTGGGAAAAGAACCGTGCGCACATTCATGCCTTCTTCCAGCACCAAATCAATTCCTCGGAAAGACGCTTTTATACCCGCATCATCACCATCATACATAATGGTAAGGTTATTCGAATAGCGTTTTACTAACCGAATTTGCTCAACGGTAAGGCTCGTTCCAGAACTGGCAACCACGTTATGAATTCCTGCTTGATGCAACGAAACCACATCCGTATAGCCCTCAACTACAAAGCAATTATCCTTCTTAATAATCTCGCTTTTAGCCTGATAAATGCCATAAACAATCTTGCTCTTGCTATATACATCCGTCTCTGGCGAGTTGATGTATTTAGCAACCTTTTTATCGTTTCTCAGGGTACGCCCGCCAAAGGCAATTATACGCCCAGAAAGATTATGAATAGGGAACATCACTCGACCTTTAAAGCGGTCAAGCAACTTGTTGTCTCGCTCAATGCAAAGTCCAGAATCAACCAAATACTTGCGGTTGTATTGCGCCTCTAAAGCCTTGTTTCCAAAAGAATCATATCTGTCAAAACAATAGCCTAAATCAAACTTCTCAATCGTTTCCTGCGTGAAGCCCCGCTCCTTAAAATAGCTCAATCCAATGGCTTGACCTTCCTCCGTTTTTAGCAGGTTGCTAGAAAACGTTTTCTGTCCAAAACCAAGTACTAAAAGCAAACTTTCGCGAGACGTGTTTTCCGCAATTTGCTCAGGCGTTTGCTCCTCCTCCTCAATCTCAATATTGTAGCGCTTAGCCAGATGTCGCAACGCCTCAGGGTACGTCATCTGCTCATGATCCATCATAAAATTCACCGAGTTTCCGCCCTTACCGCAACCAAAACACTTGTAAATTCCCTTGGGTGGCGAAACGCTAAACGAAGGTGTTTTCTCGTTATGAAACGGGCAATTCCCCCACAGATTGGCACCTTTCTTTTTCAGGTTCACGTAATCTCCAACAACCTCTTCAACTCGGGCTGTTTCAAAAATCTGCGCTATGGTTTCCTTAGGAATCAAAGGGCATTAAAGTTAATTCAACTATCCCTCAAAATCAGCTTAAAGTTTTAAACATTTTGGGCGTTCCCCCAAGGCATATTCGGATGTCCTCGAAGTCTACATCTTGGGGTCAGGCTGTCCGCTTTATCTTTTCCTTAACGTAACCAGAGCTAACCCGAAGGGTAAGGAGAAAAGGAAAAGGATGCCGCTTCCATCCTTAACGCGGCCTGGCCTGCAACAGACGTTTTTCAGCAAGCCTTTTATCATCTACAAATGTTTCAAATCCTTGGAATGGCATAATACGAGCAAGAGGATTAGAGTTATAACTCAACCTACCAACAATAACTCAGCTCGACATGAAGAATCTGCTTTCCGCCATACTGCTTGTTTCAACCACGGCTTTTGCTCAAGATGCCGTACAGCTTTCTGTTCATTTCGATAAGGAAAGTGACGTTCCGTACATGCCAGAAATGGCCATGCTCAACGAAATTGCCGCGCACCAAAACTCCAAGCAACTCAGATTTGCTGTAGTTGGCCATACTGACGCTAATGGATCTTCTAACTACAATCAAGAGCTATCGAAACAACGAACCAGAATAGTTGTCAATCACTTGTTGATGTCAGGCATTAAGCCTTACAATATTGTTTTCAATCATCTAGGGGAAAAAGGCGCGGTTCACGAAGAAACTGAAGAATGTCTAGCAATGAATAGGAGGGTAGATATCCATATTTCAAATGTTGGAGACCTTGATAAAGAAGGGTTTGCGGGCTTGTATTCGGATGATTCGTTTCAACGGCCGCTTCCTAATATCAATCCTGATGTAGAAATATTTCAAATTAGCACGCTGGTTTCTAATTGCATAGAAACCGCTAGCGGAACACTCATTGAAGTTCCGCCAATGGCATTTATGGATGCCTATGGTAGACCAATTAGCGGAGAGGTTGATGTGTCGTACTTAGAATATAACGACCCATTTTCCATTTTCCTCAGTGGAATAACCATGAAGTATGATGAGAATGGCGAAACTGAAAACCTAGAGTCGGCTGGAATGTTTAGTCTTTTGGCAACGCAAAGAAAGCGGCCAGTTGAGTTAAGACCAGACAAGGGTGTGGCCGTGGAATTTGTATCTACAAGCCAAGAAGACAATTTCTATTTCTTCTTCCTCGACCCAGCAGAAAACGCATGGGATAAACTTGGCGAGGCTTCAATCCGCGAAGACGATTCTGAGCTTATCGAGCAGGTAGAAAATATTTCGCAAGCCGTAATTCGGTACTTGGGAAGGACGGATTATTTATCAGCCGAAATGCGGGATAGAACTACGATTGAAGAACATTTTCAAAACCTGGATTACATGAATGGCCGACCAATTGCCAGTTATTACAGATTCTTGAGAAAAGGAAACGAACGAGAAAGCAAGCAGTTTAGACGAGTGTGGAGGAAAGGCGCAAGTTTCAAATCGAGATTATTGCCTAGAAGCCATAAAAATGATGAAACTACTGTGCATTTTAAAATCGATAGACGCCTTGGTACATCGTACAATTCAGAATGGTCACGTTTTTTTGGTCATACTTGGGAGTATGCAGGTGATTTGGATAGGAAACAGCTGAAGAAAACTCTAGGCAAAAAACGGTTTCACAACCTCAGAGTTCGATACGACAAAGAATCGGAAACGGTAATGCTTGAACTCAAGAACTTGGATTCCATTGCTCATCTGACGGTCAAAAAGGTTACCATAGAAAACGCATCTGCGGAGCTACAAAAAAGAATGTGGGGCGAGTTTGCTCCTACGTATCACAAAACTCGAATCAAGAATATGAACCAATCTTTTGAATTGAAGTACCGCATATATGCAAGAAACCTAGCGCGTCAGGAGCGAAATCTTCAACGCGATGCAGACCGATTTGACCGTCATTCAAACCAGGATTACGAGAAAGAGCTTAGAAAGGCATGGAAAGAGAGTAGGGCATTGATGACTGCTGCTGAGCGTATGATGAGCCGGAAAGAATGGATGTCTTACTGCGAAGACGGGTCGAATATGTTGGAGGAGTTTTACATGCGCCAGCAACGCGGTCAATCGGTAGTGCGGTCTTTGGTTGTAGACCGAATGGGCATATATAATTGCGACAGAGTGATTAAACTGAAAAATACTGAGACGGTAATACCACGATTTGTTCTTTCAGATGGAAAAGCGGTTGATTGGAAATCCGCGTACTTGTTTGATGAGAAGTTCAACGGGGTAATCACGTTTGAACGTTCCGATAAGAATTCAACGTTTACGCTGAGCCCTAAAAAGCTAAAGATGATTCTTGTGGCAGATAAGAACGGTCGTACTTACAGACTAAACGAAAGCGAGGTAAGTGCAATGAACAGAAGCAAAAAAGCACAGCGCATTATGCACGTAACCGAGTTTGAACATACCATTAGTTCGTTAGACGAAATGCGCGAAATGCTGGGTTTGGCGTTAGAGGAATATGAGAATTAAGCAGAAAGTTTGTTGGCTAATTGGCCACAAGCTGCATCAATATCTTTTCCTCTACTTCTTCTGATGTTTACAATCAGGTTGCGTTCTTCTAAGAACAATTTAAACTTATCAGTCTTGGCAATATCAGCCTTCTTGAATTCACCACCATCAATTTGGTTGTACTCAATGATGTTGATTTTGGTAGGGAAGTCTTTACAGAATAGCGCTAACTCCTTGGCATCTTCAATAGAGTCGTTAAAGTCTTTGAAGATGATGTACTCTAACGTAGGGCGAGTTCCTGTTTGGTCATAGAAATAGCGCATTTCTTCGGCCAGAATACCCAAGTTATTCGATTCATTAATGGGCATAATGTAATCGCGCTTTTTCTCGTTTGCAGCGTGTAATGAAAGCGCTAAGTTGAATTTAACCTTATCATCAGCAAGCTTGTGAATCATCTTGGCAATTCCAGCGGTAGAAACAGTTATCCGCTTTGGAGACATTCCAAGGCCTTTTTCGGAAGTAATTCTGTCGATACTTTCAACCACATTTTTGTAGTTAAGCAACGGCTCTCCCATTCCCATATAAACGATGTTGCTTAAAGGAATGCCGTAGTGCTCTTGAGATTGATTGGCAATGTGAACCACTTGGTCAAAAATTTCATCGGCACTCAAGTTTCTCAGTCTATCTAACCTGCCTGTGCCGCAAAACTTACAACTCAAACTGCACCCAATCTGAGACGAAATGCAAGCTGTCATTCGGCTTTTGGTTGGAATCAAAACACCTTCTACAAACTTGCCATCCACGGTTTTGAATGAACTTTTTATAGTTCTGTCATCGCTTATTTGAACTTCGTCAACGGATACTGCATTGATTACGAAGTTTTGCTCTAACCAATCACGTGTCGGTTTAGAAAGGTTTGTCATGTCTTCAAACGTATGCGCGCCTTTTTTCCAAAGCCACTCACTCACTTGTTTTGCACGAAATGCTTGCTCGCCATTCTCGGTAAAAAATGCGGTAATTTCAGCGTCAGATAGCGCTCGGATGTCCTTCTTTTCGGTCATAGCGTACAAAGATACAGGCTTACCATGCGATTCCTTTCGGCAAACATCATCTTTCCTATTTCTTCGGCACCAGTACCTAACGGAATATTGGCAATTGATGATGCCGGAATCATCCGAAATGTATTTGAACCAGACGATATAAATGCGCCCGATGCTGGTTTAGTTGAACGATTTAACGGGATTTTGTGCCCAGGTTTTGTAAACGCGCATTGCCATCTCGAGTTATCGCACATGAAAGATGTGGTTTCTGAAAAGACTGGCCTGCCAAAATTTGTGATGGAAATTGTTTCTAAACGGAATGAGAATTCCGAACAGAAAACGAATAGAATTATTGATAGTGACGCAGAAATGTGGGCCAATGGAATTCAAGCTGTAGGAGACATCTGTAATACTGAAGATACGCTGCCAACTAAACAAAGTAGTCCTATTAAGTATCATTCGTTTGTTGAGGTTTTCTCGTTTGACTCTTCTAAGGCTGATGTAGTGCTGACGGAAGGAATTCGGGTTGCAGAATTGTACAAGAGCGCAGGGTTGTTGGCCACGGTAGTTCCTCATGCGCCTTATTCCGTGAGTGAGCAGTTGTTCAATGGGATTGAATTGCAGCAAGCAAAATTCCCTGGGGTGATAAGCATGCATAATCAAGAGACTGCGAGCGAGAATGAAATGTTCGTTTCTGCTGCTGGCGAGTTAGTTGAATTGTTCAAGAAGTTTGGCGAAGATTTCTCAGACTTTCATCCTGATTTTTCGAGTTCACTAGAGTATTCATTCTCCCAATTACCTAAGCTGCAAAACGTCCTGCTGATTCATAATACTGAAACTACGGCCGAAGAAATGAATTGGGCGAATGCCCAGCGAAACGACCTCTTTTGGTGTACTTGTCCTTCGGCTAATCTGTACATAGAAAATCGTTTGCCAAACCTTGCAATGTGGATTGAAAACGAATCCAAAATCTGTGTTGGAACGGATAGTTTGGCAAGCAATCATCAACTTTCCATCCTTGAAGAATTAAAGTTGATAGAACGATTTCATCCTGAGATTCCATTGGCTTCTCTGATGGTCTTCGCAACGCTTAACGGAGCAACTGCTCTAGGGATGCATAATAATTTGGGGTCCTTTGAAAAAGGAAAAGCACCCGGTGTGGTGCTTATCGCTAATTCTGATTTAAAGAATATGAAATTTGGAAATGATTCCTTCGCTAAGCGAATTATCTAATCACCAATCGTCTTCTGCCTTTTCCGTTGCCGACATTGCTTTCTTCAAACTGGCTGCCACATCTTTTAACTCTGCATCAATATCAGTTAAATAGAAAGAATGGTTAGTTGCATTCGAATCTTCTCTATCTAGCCATTTTTCAATTGGTTGATAGCTCTTAGCCTTATGGTTCAATTTGGTGATTTCGTACTTATAACGACCATCTTTTAACATAATGGTTAGCGTGTACTGAACTAATCCTTGTTGGCTTGTGGTTTTAACCCCTTTCTTGTCGTAAGCGTAAATTGGAAACCGACCGAAGACCTCAATTTGTCCTGCGTCTTTGTCGCTTTTTCTAAGCTTCTCAACGTGATTTTTGTAATAACCTTTCAGCCAGCCATAAGCTTTATCATATAAATCAGCTGCAGAAACTCCATCAACTTTCGGTACTTCTGTATAGCTAATTAGGTTGGTTTTAGAGTCAATGTTCAGTTCTGGCCATGTTAGCTCTGTTTTTTTCTGAGCAAAAAGACTAAACGGAAGTGATGCTAAAAGCACGAGTGTTAAAATTCTCATTCGATAAAAGTGTGTGGTTAATCAGTGTACGCTTGCGGTCTCTTCAAAATCCTCTCCAAGTTTGCCCAAACCAATCGAGGAGTAGTAATTATTGAAAAGATTGACTGCAACGTTATAACGGTTACGCTTGGTTTCAACGCCAAGTAAAATGGTAATTACACGATGGTCGCAACGCATAGAGGTTGCAACAATACAGTACTTGGCAGCGTTTGTAAAGCCTGTTTTTAGACCGTCAATTTCATCATATTTCTTAACCAAAGAATTACGGTTTGCGTAGGTGTAAAGGCCGTTGGCATTTTGGATTTTCTCAGTTGGACGAGACGTCATGTCCAGAATATCCTCGTGCTTAACAATTTCACGTGCCATGAGCAAAAGATCTGCGGCTGTAGAATGATTGTCTTCAATCACTTTAGATCGCATTGGCATACCAGTAGAATTCGCGAAGCAGGTGTTCTCCATGCCAAGGTTTTCGGCTTTATCATTCATCATATAAATGAAATCCTTTTCTGTGCCCCCAACGTATTCGGCAAGCGCATAAGCGGCATCATTCCCAGAACGAATCATTGAAGCTTCCAGTAAATCTGAAATTGTCAGTTTCTGTCCAGCCTTCAAGTAAACTTTAGATCCGCCAACCCAAGTTGCATTTTTGCTGATAGTAGCAATGTCATCGAGGTTAATATTTCCAGCGTCAATCTGCTCAATCGCAATAAGCGCAACCATCATTTTAGTGAGCGATGCAATTGGAAAAACCTCTTCTAGATTTTTCTCCCAAACCAAACGGTTTTCGGTAAAATCATAGATAAGCCCAGCCTTAAAAAGAGACGGTGCGTAGCCCAGCGTTGTGTCTATCTCAACATTAATGTAGTTGAACTGCTTGTGCGGATACTTGTCTTTATCAACCTCTGGATCTGAAATACCATCAGCAGACCAACCAAATAGCGCTACAGGCTCTGAAAAAAGGAGAAACAGAAAC
Organism: Bacteroidia bacterium; assembly: GCA_047614525.1. GTDB lineage: Bacteria > Bacteroidota > Bacteroidia > UBA10329 > UBA10329 > UBA10329. The sequence continues at coordinate 12,674 of JBLHEU010000063.1, forward strand.
AGAAATATTGGGGTGGCCTGAAGCACAAACGACTTCATTTTATGAAAAATTATTTTTCTCTTCAAAGCGCTTCCCAATTTCATTCTTCACAATTATACCTATCCCTCCACCTAAAGAGTCGTTGCTTACAAGCCATCTATTAACACCAAGATGTTAATTCGATTCTACTTGGGAAGTCTTGTAATTATCAATTCGGCTAATTGCAAATCTATTGGCGTGGTAATCTTAATGTTATCCAAATCGCCATCAACTAAACCGATTAAGGCTCCGTTTGCTTCTACAACGGCTGCATCGTCTGAATAGTTCACGTGTTTGGCATTTGCAAAACCCATTTGCAAAACTTCCGTTTTAAAGCATTGAGGCGTTTGAACTTGTCGGTACTCAGCGCGGTCAACCGTTTGGCTTTTGTTGCCATCAACTTTTCTCAAACTTTGAATTACTGGTGTTACAGGAATTGCTGCTCCCGAATAAGCCGCCTCAGAAAACACACGATTAATTAAGTCGGCAGTGAACAACGGTCGTACCCCATCATGAACACCAATCAAAGCTGAGCCCCCGGCTAACTCTAACCCGCTTTTGACGGAGAGAAATCTAGTTGAGCCTCCTTCTGCCATTACATGAGGCAAACTGAAGCCATGTTTGTTGCACAGTTTCTCCCATTCATCCATTTGATTTGCTGGAAGTACTAGAATCAACTGCATTGCATCATCTGCAGCATGCATTCTTTCCAGCGTATGCATAAGAATAGGTTTTTCGTTCAGCTCGATGAATTGCTTAGGGATTTCGGCCTCCATTCGGGTTCCGCTTCCTCCAGCAACGATTATCATACTTTTTTTCATTGAAGCCACATCAGGTCAAAAAAAGTCCCGATTCTCAATTGAGAATCGGGACTGAAATTAGTGTTTATCTGTACTTACAGGATTAGCATTCCATCTCCATAAGAGTAAAACCTGTATTTTTCCTTAATGGCTTGATCGTAAGCTTCACGCATGAAATCATATCCAGCAAATGCGGCAATCATCATCAATAATGTTGATTGTGGCATGTGGAAATTGGTAACCATACAGTTAGCAACGCTGAAATCGTAAGGAGGGAAAATGAATTTGTTGGTCCAACCTTCGTATGGTTTCATGTGGCCAATAGTGCTAACAGAAGTTTCAGAAGCACGCATGCACGTGGTTCCAACAGCACAAACTTTCCTCTTAGCGTCTTTAGCAGCGTTAACAATATCACACGCATCTTGTGCAATAATTAGCTGCTCGCTGTCCATTTTATGCTTAGTAAGATCTTCAACCTCAACTGGTCTGAAAGTTCCTAGACCAACGTGAAGCGTCACCTCCGCAAAATTGACTCCTTTCAATTCTAACCTCTTCAATAACGACTTGCTGAAGTGAAGTCCAGCTGTAGGAGCAGCAACCGCGCCTTCATGCTTTGCGTAAACCGTTTGGTAGCGAAACTCATCTTCTGGTATGGCTTCTCTTTTAATATACTTTGGAAGAGGTGTATCTCCCATTTCAAATATGGTTTTCTTGAACTCATCGTGAGTTCCATCAAAAAGGAAACGAAGCGTTCTACCTCTTGAAGTAGTGTTATCAATTACCTCGGCAACAAGACTATCGTCTTCTCCGAAATACAACTTATTACCAATTCTTATTTTTCTTGCAGGATCAACAAGTACGTCCCAAAGCAAGCTTTCTCTGTTCAGTTCTCTCAAAAGGAAAACCTCAATCTGTGCTTCAGTTTTCTCTTTTTTGCCAATTAATCGTGCTGGAAATACTTTTGTATTGTTCAAAAGCATTGCGTCTCCGTCATCGAAATAACTGAGAATGTCTGAAAATGTTTTGTGTTCAATAGTTCCAGCTTTTCTATCTAGAACCATCATGCGGCTCTCCTCTCTATCCTCCGTTGGATGATGAGCGATTAGTTCCTCTGGTATGTCAAATTTAAATTGTGATAATTTCATGTGCGTGGTAGGGCTTACGGGCCCTGGTTTTGTTAACCCGCGAAATTAAGAAAAGTGTTGGTTCATTTTGAAGTCAATCGACCTTTGACTCGTCTCCAAATAGAAGGAACTGAAATTGGTCTGCTGTAATGGCATCATCAACGCTGAAACCTCCTATTCTCGTTCGTCTTAAAGCTGAAAGATATCCACCACAGTTAACCGCTTTTCCAAAGTCGAAAGCTAATGACCGGATGTATGTTCCTTTGGAGCAAGCCACTCTAAAATCTATTTCAATTACATCTTCAGTTTTGGTGACAGATGTTATTTCAAACTCCTTAATTGTGATTCTCTTTGTGTTCAATATCACCTCTTTTCCAGCTCTAGCTAGATCATAGGCACGCTTGCCATCAACCTGTTTGGCTGAGAAAATTGGCGGCATTTGGTCATACTCTCCAACAAACGTTTCTGCTGTTTGATGGATGAGTTTTTCATCGATATGGTCGATAGGGAAAGTCTCGTTTATATCAGACTCTAAATCGTAAGATGGAGTGGTTGCACCAAGCGTTATTGTTCCGGTATACTCTTTCTCAGCATCCTGAATATTCATAATGGTTTTGGTTTTCTTTCCAGTACAGAGAACCAAAAGCCCTGT
>JBLHEU010000064.1:0-15176 GCA_047614525.1 Bacteroidia bacterium
AACGAATGCTCCTCCAACAATAACCTGAGCCGTTTCCCTGCTTGGCTGATTTCCTCCCATCATAGCATCAGCTCCGCCTTGCTGTGTTTTTACAACAGCTCTAAAACCTTTAATTCGGAGTGCCTTTCTTCCTTCCTGACTCATCTGATTTTCGCTCATTGAATGTGCATTCATAACTTCACCAGCCATCATCATATCACTTGAAATCGTCACCTTTATTTGAGGTTCATTTCCACCGTCCATCATCGTTGCGGCCATCATGGGATCCACTATTTGTTCCTCCTCTGTAGTTGGTTCCTTTTCAGCTGCAGGCTTTTTATAAACACGCGTTACGCTCACTCCCTGCGACCCCATTCCTTCGTCAGAACCGTCTTGCTCTTGCATTTCAAACCCCCCGAGTTTTTCTGGTAAAACTGAAGCCAAATTGTCAGAAATCACCTTGGTGATAGCTCTCTTTGCTTTAGAAATATTATCAAGAGCAGCGACATACTCTTTACTGTCAATATTTACTTGCGCTGCTTGCAAATCCTCTTTCTGCGCGAAGATTGTTTCAGACAATCCAAAAGAGAAAATGACTATTAATAGAATGTATTTCATGGGTTTAATTTAAGTGAATCCCAAAAATAGGGTTTCACGGATTCAATATTCTACTTCATTTGCAATTGTATTTTTGCGGCAAATAATCACGCTATGGATAATCTTGTTCTCGAAAAAGCTAAAAAGTGGACCTCTGATGCATTTGACACAGAAACACGTAACGCTGTCCAAACCTTAATAGATACGAACGAAACTGAATTAACTGAGAGTTTCTACAAAGATTTAGAGTTTGGAACGGGTGGATTACGCGGAGTAATGGGCGTTGGTACTAATCGTATCAACAACTATACAATTGGAATGGCTACTCAAGGATTAGCTAATTACTTGAAGAATTCTTTTGATGGTGAGATTAAAGTTGCCATTGCCCACGATTCTAGGAACAACAGCAAGTTTTTTGCACGAAAAACAGCCGAGGTTTTTGCCGCTAATGGCATTAAAGCATACTTATTTAATGCACTAAGACCAACGCCACAATTATCTTTTGCTATCAGGCATTACGGTTGTAAAAGTGGTGTTGTAATTACGGCATCACACAATCCGAAAGAATACAATGGTTATAAGGCTTATTGGGAAGATGGCGGTCAGTTAGTAGCGCCACATGATAAAAATGTAATCTCAGAAGTGCAAAAAATTGCTGGTCCGCAAGAGGTAAAATGGATAGCTAACGAAGCTTTGATTGAAGTTGTTGCTGATGAGATTGATACTGCTTACGTAGCTGGGTTGAAGTCCTTGTGTCTTTCTCCGGATGCCGTTAAAGCCCATTCAGATCTAAATATTGTATTCACTTCTTTACACGGAACAGGTGGAACTATGGTTCCAAGAACGTTGAAAGAACTTGGTTTCAAAAACATAAGCTCGGTAGCGGAGCAAGATGCTCCTGACGGGAATTTTCCAACCGTTGTTTCACCGAATCCGGAGGAAGCTGCAGCGCTGAAATTAGCGCTAGAGCAAGCCGAAAAACTTGGAGCAGATTTGGTTATGGGAACAGACCCAGATGCCGACAGAGTTGGAATTGCTGTGAGAAATTCGTCAGGAGATTTACAGCTATTGAATGGAAACATGACAGGTTCACTACTTGTTTACTATCTCATTCAGCGTTGGAAGGAATTAGGCAAGTTGGATGGAAAGCAATTCACAGCTAAGACAATTGTTACTAGCGTGCTGATTAAAAAGATTTCCGAATCGCAAAATGTGCCGTGTTACGATGTGCTTACTGGCTTCAAATATATTGCCGAACTCATTCTTAATCTGGAAGGAAAAGAGCAGTTTATTGGCGGTGGAGAAGAAAGCTACGGCTACTTAGCCGGTGATTTGGTTAGAGATAAAGATGCTGTTCTAAGTTGTGTTCTGATTGCCGAAATGTGCGCTTGGGCCAAGTCTAACGGAAAGAGTTTATATGACCTATTGATTGATATTCATTCCGAATATGACTTTTATTTAGAAGACCTTATCAGCATTACTAAAAAAGGAAAGACTGGCGCGGAAGACATTGCCAAAATGATGGAAGATTTGAGAAGCAACCCGCCTAAAAACCTTGCTGGTTCTTCTGTTCTTACGTTGAGTGATTTTAAACTTGGAAAGGTTACTAATCTTGCCGATGGAAGTAAAACGGAAACTGGTTTACCGTCTTCAAACGTGTTGCAATTTGAAACTGCTGACGGAACAGTAGTTACTGCACGTCCGTCTGGTACCGAGCCAAAAATTAAGTTCTACTTCTCTGTAAATGGCGCGCTTAAAAACAAGGCTGATTACGATTCTGTTAAAGCTGAACTTGCAGTAAAAATCAAGACACTACAATCTGATCTTGGGTTAAATTAATCCAGTAATTTTTCAACATTTCACCTTAACGGAACCACCATGTGTTTGTGCCTTTTCGCCATTAATAAACATGAAGATTTTCCGTTTATCTTATTGGCAAACAGAGACGAGTTTAGAGAACGGCCAGCCGCGAAAGCTAGCTTTTGGAAAGACAAACCGAACATTTTAGCTGGCCGAGACCTTGAAGGAATGGGCACTTGGCTTGGCATAAATAAGCACGGTAAAATCTCCTTCCTCACCAATTATCGTCATTCAGATTTTTTCAATCGAAAAGGACCAACTCGTGGCATGCTAGTTTCAGGTTTTCTTTCTGGAAACACTCAAGCGGAGGAGTATTTAAAGTCCATTGAAAACTCTGAAGATTATAACGGATTCAACCTGATTAGTGGCAACTTCAAAGATTTGTACTATTTCTCTAACGTTGAAAATAGGGTTAGAAAAATTGAGAATGGCGTTCATGGATTAAGCAACGCTTTCCTAAATAGCTCTTGGCCCAAAGTAGATTTAGGCAAAACTCAACTCTCTGCGGCTATCGAAACAAATAACCTAGAAAGCGATTATCTCTTTTCTATTCTAAAAGACGAAAAACAAGCCAACCCAGAGCTTCTACCTAATACTGGCGTTAGTGATGAATTAGAGAAAATGCTTTCGTCAAAATTCATCAACACCAAGGATTACGGAACGGTTTGTTCTACTGTGGTTAAAGCAGACAAGGCAGGAAATTGCCTTTTTGAAGAGCGTACTTTTAACTCGAACGGGAAAGAAACTGACAGAGTAGAATTCGCATTTACCGTCACGGAAAATTGAATCAACTAAGAATTATGGACAGAAGACTAGAACAATTTGAGCGTTTGCTCAATATCATGGACGAGCTGCGTGAGAAATGTCCGTGGGATAAAAAGCAGACATTGGAAAGTCTCAGACATTTGACCATTGAGGAAACCTATGAGCTTGCCGATGCGATTTTAGACAACGACTTGTCAGAGATTAAGAAAGAGCTTGGAGACATCTTGCTTCACATCGTTTTCTATGCTAAAATTGGTTCAGAAAAAAACGCATTTGACATTGGCGATGTGGCCGAAGGGATTTGCGAAAAACTAATCCATCGACATCCGCACATTTATGGAGACCCCGCAAATGATGGGCAAGTTATTGAGGTTGCAGATGAGGAAGAAGTAAAACGAAATTGGGAGAAACTTAAGCTAAAAGAAGGTAAAACTTCCGTTTTAGAAGGAGTCCCAAAATCATTACCAGCAATGGTAAAAGCAACACGAATTCAGGAAAAAGCACGTGGGGTTGGTTTCGATTGGGACAATCAAGAACAGGTTTGGGATAAAGTGAAAGAAGAGCTTGATGAACTTAAGGAAGAAATTGACAAAAAAGCCAATCATAAGGAAATTGAAAGCGAATTTGGTGATGTACTTTTCTCCATGATTAATTACGCCAGGTTTATTAATGTTGACCCAGAAATGGCCCTTGAGCGAACCAATAAAAAGTTCATTAAACGCTTCCAATATCTCGAAGTTGAATCGAAAAAGGACGGGAAAGAAATGTCTGACATGACATTAGAAGAGATGGATGAATACTGGAACGCTGCGAAAAAACTGTAGGCAATCAAATACTAGTTTCAACTTCAAATAGGGGCTATAATTTGAGCATATTAGAGCTCGTGGCATTTCCTTTTCTTGCCAATTGTAAAACATAAATTCCAGCTGGCGCGAGGAACTCGTTTCTTAAGATTTGTGTGGAGGAAGACCCAGTTTGAATCAACTTACCATCTGAACTAAACAATTTCCATCCCGTAGGAGAATCGTTTCGGAGAATGACTTTGTCTAGTGTATAATCATGGTTGTAAATTGCCTTTATGCAAAAAGGCTCTTCTCTTTCTTCAACAGACACAAACAAGCGCGTATCCACACGGTAGATTTTACCTCCAAGGCCAAAAGATTGCTCATCTGTTATGTAGAGAAACCCGTTTCGGTAGCATATTCCTTCTTTCTGAGAAAACACACTGAGGTTTAGAACCGACACATCTCCTCCGAAATAATTTGTGCTGTTAAAATTGTTGAACAACCAAATCTTATCTGCACTAAGCAAGACCATTTCGGTGCCATCTTCATTAATATCTGCGGCAGTAATTGCCAAGAAAAAGCTAGGATTCTCTACTTCAAAACTATCTACCAAATTGGCCGTGTAGCTGCCTCCTTCGGTTGGTAATGTGTAATGTTTGGTAAAACCTGTTGATGGGTCAGACCGGTCTTTACTGAACAAATGCAAGGAGTCCTGATGCCAAAACATGGCTTCCATGTCGAAGTTTCCGTAATCTCCCGCAGGAGGGAAACTAACCTGATCTGGGTAGGAGAAACGAATTGTATCGGTGACATAAGTGGTTGCTGTACACGTATCTACGCTCGGAACTTTGACAATTCTGAGGTCCGTTCTATTCAATTCATTGTTCCCACAATTTCCGATGTAGAGGTTACCATCATTATCTTTAGTCAACTCTTCCCAATCTGTGTTTTGATCCCCAAAAATGCTAACTGTTCGTTGAATTGTGCCTGTTGTATCTACGCAATACAGCTGCGGTCCATTGCCACTGTCATTATGCGTCCAGAAGCAACCGTCTGGACCATTTTCCAAACCTGAAGTTTCATATATTGTACTTGGTAATTCGGCTAATTCCGTAACAATTACTGTTTGGCCTAAAGCCGTTTGACAGAACAAAAAACACAATGCCACGAGCTGTTTCATATCTGCAATTTACGGCAATAAAAAACCCCGTTCCGAAACTCGGAACGGGGTTTTAATAAAAATATCTAAAGTTTAGTGAGCAGCTAAATAATCAGCAACTCCTTCATGCGTAGCTGTCATTCCGTCTTCACCTTTCACCCAGTTTGCTGGACAAACCTCTCCGTTTTCTTCGAAGAAAGTAAGTGCATCAACCATTCTTAAAGCCTCGTCAACGTTTCTTCCTAATGGAAGGTCGTTAACCAATGCATGACGTACAGTTCCTGCTTTATCAATTAGGAAAAGACCTCTATAAGCAATCATAGGGCCAGTAGCCATTAAGTTACCTTCTTCATCCATATCGTAGTCTCCGAAAAGAACACCATAATTTGCAGAAATACACTTAGAAGTATCTGCTACAATTGGGTATTTAACTCCTTTAATCCCACCAGCTGCTTTTTCCATTTGCAACCATCCCCAGTGTGTCTGCTCTGTATCAGTTGAGCAAGCTACAACAGCTGTATCTCTTGATTCGAATTCAGCCAATTTTGCTTGAAAAGCATGAAGCTCTGAAGGACAAACAAATGTGAAATCCTTTGGGTAAAAGAAGAATACAACGTTTTTCTTACCGATGTACTGATCTAATGAAAATTCTTCTTCTACAATATTTCCGTTTACAACTGCTGGAGCAGTAAAAGAAGGTGCTTTTTGTCCTACTAATGTTGACATCTTATACTTTGATTATGGTTAAAATTCGATTTGAATTGCAAAAGTAACAGTTAGGTTGAACCGATGTTCAATCCAGTGATTTTAAACCACTAGAAAGGCCAATACAAAGCCAATTAAGATGGCTACCAGCTTGGTAAGATTAAAAGCATGGCCTTTATCAGACTCAAAAATGATTGTTGTGGCGATGTGAAGGAATACACCTACCAATACTGCCTGTACGATTCCTTGAAAATCTCCAACCTGTAGTATTTGTCCTTCTAAGAAATGAGTAATTAAGCCGCCTAACGGAGCCATGGCTGCAAACCCAAATATGGCCAAAGCACCCTGCGCAAGGGTAAATCCTGCACCACGTAATACCGTTCCGAGGATAAATGCAACCGGTATTTTATGAATGATTACTCCTGCTAAAAGGGAATGATGTTCATGTGCGTGTTCTCCTCCAAAAGGAAGACCTTCGAGCAAAGCGTGTAACCCAAGACCGATAAACAAGGCAAACGGAAGCTGTTTTCCATGCAATGCATGCGCATGGCCGTGCTCCATTCCTTTAGACAAAACCTCAAGCATAATTTGGACGATGAATCCAACCAAGACCCAAATTCCAGCCCTGTTTCCTATTACAGAATATGCCTCTGGGAGTACATGAAAAAAGCATAGGCCTAGCATAAAAGCTCCGCTAAATGCAAGACCCAGTTTCATGTTATTCTTACTGACTTTTATTGCCCAAGCCAACATTCCGCCTATAAAGGCACCTACCAAAAGAATAATTAACTCCATTAAGCCACTGGTTTTTTAGCTACAATTATCAGTCTGTCAGAGTTTTTCTCATCAAACGGTTCTAATTGATAGTTACCAAAAGTATCTTCTATTTCGAGACCTGCCTCACTCAGATATTTCTTAAAATGTTCTAATCTCAATGCGTCAACTTGTTCTTCAAAATCTAACTCTGCGTTTCCATCAATAACATGAATACGTTTAGTGATAATACCGTTTTCAACTTTACGAGAAATTTCAAAGCGGATGCCATCAATCGTTTTCACTTCGCTTGAAACAAGGTTGTCTTCAACCTTAACAGCATTCATAAAATCGATGACAAAACGGCCTTTAGTTTTCAACGAATCTGCAACTGAAGAAATGGTTTTCTGATCATCCTCTGAGTTATGGAAATAGCCAAAACTGGTGAACAAATTCGCCACTAAATCGAAATGCTCGTTCCAAAATAAATATCGCATATCATGAACGAAAAACTCTAACCCATCCGTTTCGCTAAGTTTTGCCTCGGCTATACTCTCATCAGACAGATCAACACCAATCACCTCCAAACCGAAGCTGTGCAATCGTTTAGAGTGCCTACCTTTTCCGCAGGCAAGGTCTAGTGCTCTAGACCCTTTAACTGGGTTGAGGTACTTTACCAACCGATCCACAAAGCGCTCTGCTTCTGCCGTATCCCGATGCGTATATAATGTATGATAGTATGGTGAATTAAACCATATAACGAACCAGTCTTCCACGTTTTCTAGATAAGTCCTCAAAAATATTCATTTGTTCTTGCTTGAAGCCAAACGCATTCTATCTTAATCATTAAAAAGGTCAGGTGGCGACATTTTTTTTCAACGAGAAGTAACCAAATTGATTCTTGTTAAGTATACAGCACCATACCAGGCTTATTTAAGAACCTAACCAACAGGCCTAATGACTGAGATAACACCTGCCAAGTCTGAGATACCGAATGATGAAGAAATGGCAATGAATATTTATGACCTATATCATAAAATGGAATCCAATAAGGTGGTTCTTTCTTTTAAAGGCGATGTAACCTCCGAGCTGATGACTTCTATTCTTCAGATTATTGAACAACGAATGGATGAAAGGAATGAAGCACCTAAGCTCAAAAAGAAGGTTTACAACGTTCTTGTTGAGTGTTTACAGAACCTTTACCATCATATTGATGAAGTGCCTTGCGAAACAGGTAAAAACGGCAAAGACCGTTCTGCCATTTTTATGATAAGTCTCAATAGCAAAGGGTATTCAATTACTACAGGTAATTATATTCAAACCGACAGAAAACCCTCCTTTGAAAATAGACTGGATCGCATCAACTCGCTTGGCAGAGATGAATTGAAGCAGCTATATAAGGATGTTTTAAACAGCGAAGGAAGGTCTGAAAAAGGCGGAGGCGGGTTAGGAATGATTGATATTGCTAGAAAGACTGGTAAAAAGCTGAATTATTATTTTGACCCGCTTAATGATGAATACTCATTTTTCAGCTTAAATATTAACGTAGAAGAGAATAACTAATAGAAAGAAGTGCAACATGGATACAATTTCAATAGAAAGTACACCAAAGACTCCAGAAGTAAGTTTTGATCACGACAAAGGGGTTTTGCTACTTAAGGGAAGGTCAATTCCTGAGAACTCAATAGAGTTTTATAAGCCATTAGTTGATTGGCTTGAATCCTACTCTGGAAGCCCTCAACCTAAAACGGTATGTGATATACAATTGGAGTACTTTAATACGAGTTCCTCTAAGTGTCTACTCGATCTTTTCAAGAAGATGGAAGGCATGAGTAAAGGCGGAAATGAGATAATTATTAACTGGTATTATGAGGAAGACGATGAAGATATGCTTGAAGCTGGAGAAGATTACCAGAGCATTATTAACGTGCCATTTAAGATGATTGAAATGCAGGAATAACTGCTGTCACTTTCTTTCTACGAAAACAAAAGGCCTTCCGTTTGGAAGGCCTTTTGTTTTATGCTGTTTCTTACACCTTTACTGAATTAGTAGTCTTTTTACAGCAGTGCCCTCAGTAAAGTTGAGCCTCAGCATATATGCTCCAGCCTTGGCGCTTTCAATGCTTAGCTGGCCATTTTCAATTTGATTTACAATTGAGATTACAAGCCTTCCTTTTAAATCAAAAACCTGGAAATTCTCAAGGGTTAAATCACTAGGGAATTGAATTTGAAATTTCCCGTTTGTAGGATTAGGAAAAATTGAAATCTTGCTTGCGTCAACAAGTTCAAAATCAATTCCAGTTGGCGGAATTGAACCGTCAGCCAAATCAATTCTAGCGGTTTCTAACATACTTCGCATAATATCCGATTGGTCTTGAGTAAACATGTTCATGCATTGGTCTTGAGCATAATCCATATAATTTTCAATCATATCAGGAAAATCAACAGGGGAATCGGTACAGGTGTTCTTGTTATAATTACATGTCTGAGCCGCATTTGTAGCAGCATTTGGCGTGTCATCTAGGCCATCATCAACAGCACAGCCATCCTCACCTAGAAATTCAATGGCATCTCCCCAAATATGACGGAGGCCCAAATAGTGCCCAACCTCATGAACAGCTGTTCTACCCTGGTTAGAAATACTCAATTGCCCTGTTGCAAGCGGGTTTCCTTCTCCAAAGATTTCATAGTGGATAACAACTCCTTCTAACTCATCTGAAGGTGCGTTACTTCCTGCTGGCCAATTTGGCGCAGAAGCTGGTGGGTAGGCAAACCCGAAAATTTGAAAAATTGCGTCATTACCTATGAGGTCACAAACCCAAATATTCAAGTATTCGTCCGTATCCCAAGAATCCACACCACCTAGAGAACTTTGTTTCACATCATCTAATCCAACGCCTGTAAAATCAGGAGCAAAATCTTCTCTAGTTACTTCAGTTCTCGTAATTCCACCTGTTGGGTTTCCATCGGGGTCGATACCAGCCAGATAAAATTCAATTCCAGCATCTCCAGCAACGGGAAGAAACTCTGCTCTCGTATCTACTGAATCAGCATTTAATCGCCTAAAATCTTTATTCAGCCTTGCTATTTGTGCATAAACTAACTCATTTGAGATGTTTTCTTGAGGCGTATTGTAAACGATATGGACAACAACAGGCACCTGATAAATAGGGTCTGGCTCATTAATATCCTTACGTTCAGCATGCTTTTTAGCTTCGCTGAAAATCTTATTCACTACTTTACTATATCCGGGAAACTCTGCATTTCTCAGCTCAACAGCATTAACCGTTGCACATCTATGTAAGTTTTGAGCAAAAAGGGACGAACAAATAAGTAGTCCTAGGGAGGTTAGAATCGTTTTCATTTATAGAGTTGCAATAAGTTCTTTCATGATTAAAGTCATTTTAGGCTCCGCTTTGGCGGCAACCTCAATAACATCTTCATGCGTCACTTTTACAATCTTGCCAGGCACACCAAGATCCGTGATAATTGAAACCGCGAAACATCGCATTCCACCATGTCTACCTGCAATTACTTCAGGCACAGTTGACATTCCAACCGTGTCTGCACCAACATTTCTCACATACATATATTCCGCAGGTGTTTCTAAACAAGGGCCGCTAAGACCAGCATAAATTCCTTCCTGCACCTTAATTCCATTAGAAGCTGCAACGCTCTTGGCTCTTGCAATCAGCTCTTTATCGTAAGTCTCGCTCATATCTGGGAAACGTGGCCCTAGCTCAGGGTAGTTTTTTCCCATTAAAGGATTTGTTGGAAACAAGTTGATATGATCATTAAGAATCATCAAATCACCAATTTCATAATCCGGATTTACACCTCCGCTAGCGTTAGAAACAATGAGGTCATTCATTCCCAATGCTTTCATTACGCGCACAGGAAATGTCACTTCCTTCATGTTGTATCCTTCGTAATAATGAAAACGCCCTTGCATTGCCATTACTGACTTATTTCCGAGTTTTCCGAAAATCAATTTTCCAGAATGCCCTTCAACTGTTGAAACAGGGAAGTTGGGAATTTCTTCATACGGAACTACGTGTTCTGCTTCAATTTCTTTTACTAATCCGCCTAAACCTGTACCAAGGATGATTCCAACAGAGGGAGATACACCGGTCCTATTCTTTAGGTATTCAGCAGTCTCTTTGATTTTTTCAAGCATGTTTTCCATAAGCCAATATCATTTTATCAAACTCCTGCTGATCCGAACCAATAAATTCAACATCAATTGGAAGGTAAAAAACAGGAATGTGTTTAAGTTCTCTTAAAAGTGGAGAATTTATCAGCCGAGCTGCATCTTTCTCCGTAGTTAATACTGCCTGTGCAGCGGTACCAAAACTATTATAAATTTCTCTCAGGTTTTGAATGTCTTTTGTTGTGTATTGATGATGATCTCTGAACTGAGAATGATGCAACACATCAAAACTCTGAGATGCGGTTGATTTAAATCGATGTGAATTAGCAATTCCTGAAAGGAGGACAACGTTATTTTTAAGTTCAATATCAAAAAATACACCACTAATTTGGACTGGTTTCCCTGACACTACTTTCGAGTTAAAAACCTGACCGTAAAACTGAGGTTCAGATGTTTTTTCTCCTCCTGTTAAAACCAATGCTTTAGCTCTTTTAGACTCGTTTTTTACTTCGCGAAGCGTACCTACAGGAAGCATAGCATTTTGCCAAAACGGAAAGTTGGAGGGCGTAGTTAAGATGCTTAATGAAGGTTTAACCCAGCGATGCTGAAAGCCATCATCCATAACCACAATATCAATCTTGACTTCCAAATTTAGAAGCTGCTTCACAGCATTAACACGATTCTCGCTAACAACAACGGTAGCATCAGGAAAGCGAAGTTTAGTTTGTAACGGCTCATCCCCTACTTCATTCGATAATAAGTTGACCTCTACCAGTTTAAAACCAGTAGACGAACGTCCGTAGCCGCGGCTTAAAACGGCCACTTTCAAACCAGCATTAATTAAGGTTTTCACCACATAATGCACTAAAGGCGACTTCCCCGTTCCACCAGTTTCTAGATTACCAATACAAATTATCGGGAGTTCAAACTGCTTGGAGGATAGCATTCCAAAATCGAACAATTTATTACGAAACCAAACACCTAGACCGTATAGGATTGCAAAAGGCCATAAAAAGTGTCTGTACCAAGGCATGGCCGAATATACTCAGGAACACCGCATTCTTCTTAATATTGCTTTATGCAAGCATCTGAAATAATCAAGTATTTAGAAGAGTTGGCACCGCCATCATTACAAGAGAGTTACGATAATTCTGGTCTATTGGTAGGCGACTCTAGCACAGAGGTTGCAGGAATTATGGTGAGTTTAGATTGTACTGAGGATGTGGTTGAAGATGCCATTTCTCAGGGTTGTAATCTAATTGTATCGCATCATCCAATCGTATTTACTGGGTTAAAAAGGTTCAATGGCAAAAATTACATTGAACGTACCGTGATAAAAGCCATAAAAAACGATGTGCTGCTTTATGCCATTCATACCAATTTAGATAATGTTAGCGAGGGTGTTAACCAAAAGATTGCAGAAAAAATCGGGTTAGAAAACGTTCAGATTTTACAACCAAAAAAGCAGCGATTAAAAAAGATTGTCACCTATGTGCCAACTGCCAATGCAGAGTCGGTTCGTGAGGAAATGTTTAATGCTGGGGCTGGCGAAATTGGTAATTATGATCAATGTTCATTCAATACAGACGGAACCGGAACATTCCGTGGAAATGAGAATACAAATCCACATGTTGGAGAAAAGGGAAAGCTACACGCTGAATCTGAGGTTAGAATCGAAGTAATTGTTCCAGATTTCAAAGTTAACTCGGTTATCCAAGCACTAAAATCTGCTCATCCTTATGAAGAAGTACCGCACGACATATTTCAGTTAGATAACGTTTGGGCCCAGGTTGGATCAGGAATGGTAGGCGATTTACCAGCGGAGATAGATGCGCTGCAATTCTTAAAATCACTTAAAACAAGTATGAAAACAGATTGCGTCAGATACACGCTTCCGCATAAAGAAAAGGTAAAACGCATTGCTGTTTGCGGTGGATCAGGTAGCTTTCTTTTAGGAAATGCATTAGCACAAAAGGCGGATGTTTTCATTACTGGAGATTTCAAATACCATCAATTTTTTGATGCTGAAAACAAGATAATCATAGCTGATATCGGGCACTTTGAAAGCGAACAGTTTACGATTGATCTTTTAGCTGAAAAACTGGCGCATAAATTCCCTACCTTTGTGCCCCGTTTTACAAGGGTAAAAACCAACCCGATCAATTATCTATAAAACATGGCGACTAAAAAAGCTACAGCAGGTTCAGATTTCACAGTAGAGGAAAAACTGAAAGCACTTCACAACTTACAGACTATTGATTCTGAAATTGACAGAATCAGAACGATTAGAGGCGAACTTCCTTTGGAGGTTCAAGACCTTGATGATGACATTGTAGGACTTGAAACAAGACTACAGAACCTTACTGACGAGGTAAATGCATTTGAAGATGCAATCGTTCAACGTAAGAACATGATTACCGATGCATTAACGGCAATCAAGAAATATGAAACTCAACAAGGAAAGGTTAGAAACAACCGTGAGTTCGACTCGATAAACAAAGAGATTGAATACCAAAACTTGGAGATTCAGCTTTGCGAGAAGAAAATGAACGAATTCAAGGCTAATATCGAAGCCAAGAATGAGTTGACTGAAGGAGCTAGACATAACTTAGAAGAGCGTCAGAAAGATCTTGAGGCTAAAAAAGCTGAATTGGATTCAATTATTGCTGAAACTGAAAAAGATGAGGCTAAACTTTCAAAGCAGTCTAGATCTGCTGAGAAAGTAATTGAAGAAAGATTGATTACTGCTTACAAAAGAATTCGTGAGAACTCTTTGAACGGTCTTGCAGTTGTTAAGATTGAAAGAAGTGCTTGTGGCGGATGTTTCAATAAAATTCCACCACAGAGAATTCTTGACATCAGTTTGAGAAAGAAAATCATCGTTTGCGAGCATTGTGGTCGCGTTCTGGTTGACCCAGAAATTGACGGTAAAGAAGAAGCTTAAGTCATTTAAGGCTTGGAAATTGAAGGGGATTCGTTTGAATCCCCTTTTTTTGTGTCATACTTTGAAAACACTTACCTCCATACTGATTGTTCTGTTCGCTTCCTTTAATGGGCTAGCGCAAAGCTTTACTATTGACAATAAGTACAGCGAAGCGTACTCTCTCCTACTCGACCTAAAGTTTGAAGAGGCTTCAGGAATCCTTAAGAAGTTACAAAACCAAGACAAGAGCAACCTTGCTCCTATTTACCTAGAAGACCTATCTGATTTCCTTTACATCGTTGTAACAGAAGACAAGGAGGAGTTTGAAGCACGGAAAGAACTTCGAAACCAACGGCTAAAAGCGCTTAAACAGCTTCCTGACTCCTCTCCTTATAAACTGTTATCAGAAGGAGAGATACATCTGCATTGGGCGTTTTCAAAAATGCGCTTTGGCGAATATTTGAGTGGAGCCAGAGACATTAACAAGGCCTTTAATGCGTTAGAAAAGAACATCGAGCTATTTCCTGATTTCATTCCTACTTACAAAAGCATGGGGCTATTACACACCCTAATTGGAACTGTGCCCGACAATTATCGTTGGGCCACAAACCTAATGGGGGTAGATGGAACTATTGACCAAGGAATTGCAGAAATGGAATCTGTGATAACTAAATCATCAGGAAGAATTGAGTTCAAAAACGTAAGAAAAGAGACCCTCTTTTTACTCAGCTTTCTGCATATAAATTTACTAAATGACAAAAAGGCTTTAGTCGAATACCGAACTCAAGTTGACAAGGAATCGGGACCTTTGATGGATTTCGCAAAAGCAAGTCTACTTAAGGAAATTGGAGAAACAGACGCGGCAATTCAAACGCTTGAAGCTTCACCAGCTTCGCTAAAGTCATTTCCTTATCTCAATTTTCTATTGGGTGAAATGCAATTATCTAGAATGGACAAGAATGCAGATTTGCCACTTAAGGTCTATATCAATTCATTCAAAGGAAATAGTTATTTGAAATCTGCCTATCAGAAATTAGCATGGCATGCTTTGCTTGTTAAAAACGATGCAGCGCTTTACAATTCCCAAATTGCGCGAGTTTCTGAGGTTGGAAACACAATGCTTGATGAAGACAAATCGGCACTGAAAGAATTTGAATCTGGTTATGCACCTAATTCGTCTTTGTTGAAAGCCAGAATTCAATTTGACGGTGGCTACTACATTGATGCATTAAAAGCCCTGATTAAATCAAGCACGCCATCATCATCGGCAGCTGAGACACTTGAGTTTACTTATCGCTTAGCGCGAATACATGATAAGTTAGAAAACCAGAAAGATGCCATCTCATACTATGAATTAACGATGAAAAACGGAATTGATAGCAAACGTTATTTCGCGGCTAATTCCTCTTTAATGTTGGGATTGCTGCACGAAAAAAACGGTAATTCTGAAGCAGCACTCAAAGCATTTAAGGAATGCTCTACTTTTAATAATTCTGAGTA
>JBLHEU010000065.1:0-15073 GCA_047614525.1 Bacteroidia bacterium
GTATTGCAATGATAACCAGCAGGATAAACTGAATGCGGAACCACATAACCAGGCATTCCATAGCTTAAAACAGCTTCAAATTTTGCGGGAACATTATCGGAAACAACTTTCCACAACTTCTTCATCGCTTCTTGTCTTTCCTCAGGAATATTCTCGAAATAATCGTCTACAGAATTGGCTTCAATTTTCATACTATTCAGATTTTGAAGCCTCTAAATTAGAAGAGTTCGGCAGAATAGGGTCTTCGAACAGTGAAGTCTGAACCAAAGTGTCACTCTAGGTTTTACGCGATAAGATATTGGAATTCGTCTTTCATTACCAATTGCGTTTTTGTCTTCTACAAAACGTATGCATGCATAATACTTTCCCATATTTGTTATGCATGCATCATATTTTTATACATTCGCCAGCACATGGGTAAAAAGCGTCATTTACGTCCGGAGGAGAGTGTGTGTTTTTGCACAAAAACCACGTGGCACGCCATTTCTCGGTTATACAATACAACAGGAGCAGAGCATGATGTAAGCGCGGCATCTGGGTTCGTTTTACTGAACATCGACCTTGAAAACGGTTCGCCAGCAACTAAGATTGCTCCTGCCTTGGGTATGGAACCACGGAGTCTTACCAGAATGCTAAAATCTATGGAGGACAAAGGTTATCTCTACCGACAATCAGACCAATCTGACGGCAGAGTTATGCGGATTTTCTTAACCGAAGAAGGAAAGAAAAAACGTGAATTGGCAAAAATTGGAGTAGTTGCTTTCAACAAATTGGTAAGAGATGTTGTTCCTAAAGAAAAGCTCGACATCTACTTTGAAGTAGCTAACAAGATCAATGAAATCATCGACAAAAAGTCGATTTATGATAAAGTAAATATCAATCAATTAAAAGTTGAGAATTAGAAATGAAGAGAACTATTAAAAAGGTAGCAGTACTTGGTTCTGGTGTGATGGGATCACGAATTGCATGTCATTACGCAAACGTTGGACTCGAAGTTCTACTCTTAGATATCGTTCCTAGAGAGCCAAACAAAAAAGAAGCGGCAAAAGGACTTACTACCGAAGACAAAGAAGTAAGAAACCGTATTGTGAACGATGCGCTTGCATTTGCTATCAAATCAAACCCAAACCCGCTTTACAAAAAGTCTTTCGCTAGTAGAATTACTACTGGGAACTTTACTGACGACATGGCGAAAATTGCTGATTGCGATTGGACCATTGAAGTTGTAATTGAGCGTTTAGACATTAAGAAGCAAGTGTTCGAAAATGTGGAGAAATACCGCAAACCTGGAACACTAATCACATCAAATACTTCTGGCATTCCAATCAACCAAATGTTGGAAGGAAGAAGCGAAGATTTCCAGAAGCATTTCTGCGGAACGCACTTCTTTAACCCGCCACGCTATTTGAAGTTGTTGGAGATTATCCCAACGGATAAAACAGATCCAGCGGTAGTTGATTTCTTAATGGATTACGGTGATCGTTTCCTAGGAAAGACAATGGTTCTTTGTAAGGATACGCCAGCATTTATTGCCAACCGAGTTGGTGTTGCAAGTATTCAGGCCCTTTTCCATTTAGTAAAGGAAATGGACCTTTCCGTTACTGAAGTAGACAAGATGACTGGACCTATGTTGGGCCGAGCAAAGTCTGCAACATTTAGAACTTGTGATGTTGTTGGTTTAGATACGCTGGTGCTAGTTGCTGGTGGTTTGAAAGCCAATTGCCCAGATGACGAAGCCAGACACCTTTTTGAGATGCCAGACTACATCGCTAAGATGACAGAGAATGGTTGGTTAGGCTCAAAATCTGGTCAAGGATTCTTTAAGAAGGAAGTTGTTGATGGCAAGAAAGTCATCATGGAACTTGACTTGAACACGATGGAATATCGAGTTCCTGAAAAAGTGAAGTTTACAACCCTCGCGGCAGCAAAACAAGAAGACAACCTAAAAGCTAGAATGAAAATTCTTGCTGGAGGAACTGATAAAGCTGGGGAATTTTACAGAAAAGCTTTCTACGGATTATTCGAATACGTGACCAACAGAATTCCTGAGATAACGGACGACATATACAAGATTGATGATGCACTAGGTGCCGGTTTTGGCTGGCAATTAGGCCCGTTTGACACTTGGGATGCGCTTGGAGTTGCAGATACGCTTAAGGCCATGGAAGAAGCTGGGAAAAAACCAGCGCAGTGGGTTTATGAAATGCTTGAAGCAGGTTGTGATTCTTTCTATTCAGTAAAAGATGGAAAGAAAATGTACTACGATATTCCTTCTAAAGGATATAAAGTAGTTCCGGGAACTGAGGATCTTATCATCCTTGACAACCTCCGCGAATCAAAGGTGGTTTGGAGCAATAGCGGCACTACTCTATTTGATATAGGTGATGGCGTTTTGAACTTGGAATTTCACACTAAGATGAACACCATCGGAAGTGAAATTCTACAAGGAATTAACAAAGCAATTGATATTGCAGAAAGCGAGGACAAATGGAAAGGTTTGACCATTGCAAACAATGGAGATAACTTCTCTGCCGGTGCAAACCTTGGAATGATTTTTATGCTTGCTGTAGAGCAAGAAGTTGAAGAATTGGATATGGCTGTTAAAGCTTTCCAAGATACAGTAATGAGAATTCGTTACTCTTCAATTCCTGTCGTTTCTGCTCCGCACGGAATGGCTTTAGGTGGCGGTTGCGAAATTTGCATGCACTCAGATAAAGTTGTTGCAGCAGCAGAAACCTACATCGGTCTTGTAGAGTTTGGAGCGGGAGTAATTCCGGCTGGAGCTGGCTCAAAAGAGTTCACATTAAGAGCTTCTGACGAGTTCCAGAAAAACAACTTGGCATTGCCACAATTAATGGAGCGTTTCTTAACTGTTGGGATGGCTAAAGTGGCTACATCTGCAGAAGAAGCTTTCGAACTTGGCATCCTTAGAAAAGGCATTGATGAAGTTTGCGTGAGCTCTGAAAGACGAATCTCGCAAGCTAAACGAGCTGTACTTGAAATGCATGAAGAAGGATATTCTCAGCCAGTGGAGCGAAAGGATATTACTGTGCTAGGCAAGAAAGGGCTAGGTCTTTTCGTTGCAGGAGCACGGAGCATGGAAAGTGCCAAGTACATTTCTGAACACGACAGAATTATTTCTGAAGAGTTTGGTTACGTAATGGCTGGAGGCGACCTCTCATCAAAAACCCAAGTATCAGAACAATATCTGTTAGGGTTGGAGAGAAAGGCGTTCTTAAAACTCGCCATGACCAAGAAATCCATGGAAAGAATGCAGAGCCTTATCACAACAGGTAGGCCGTTAAGAAACTGATCCTTTCCTTTGGCAAATAAAGGAAAGGTAAATGCCTAAAACTCGATTTAAATATCTCATCATTTCAATGCTAATCTCAGCACCATTTTTGTTGCAAGCGCAGTATTCTAAGAGGCCGAAATTTTCGCCTTGGAAGGATAAGCACAGAAATGTGAGAGATGATTTTGATCGAAAACAAGGCCTTTGGAAACTCTATTCAGCATCGCGCCTAATTATTGCGGAAATCGAATACCTCAACGACAAGAAACACGGAATGTCAATGAGGTATTATCCGCATACGGGAGAAATGATGGAACAAGCGGAATATTTTGATGGCAAAAAGCACGGAGAATACCGTAAGTTCTATTATACAGGTGCAGCAAAAACGGAAGGCGAATACGGCCTAAATAAGCGTACTGGTTATTGGGTTAGTTACTACCACAATACTGGTGAAATTAGGTCTGAGGGATCGTATGAACGAGGCGCTAAACATGGCGACTGGAAATATTACAATTCGTCTGGAAACCTCAAGTACATGTACACCTACGATAAAGGGGTGCTTACTGCAAAGAATGGAGTTTCAATCGAAGAATTGAAAAGACAAGAAGAAGAAAAGAATCAAACGATAAACATTAAGTAAAAATGGACGCATACATTGTAGCTGGCTACAGATCAGCGATTGGAAAGGCACCTAGAGGAGTATTCAAATTCACCCGTCCGGATGATATAGCCGCAGACGTTATCAAACACTTGGTAGACTCTGTTCCCAACTTAGACAAAGACACAATTGACGATGTAATGGCTGGTTGTGCAACACCTGAGGCAGAACTTGGATTGAACATCGGTAGAATGATCTCTTTAATGGGATTGGATACAGTAAAGGTTCCTGGGATGACGGTTAACAGATACTGTTCTTCAGGATTAGAAACTATTGCGATAGCCGCAGCTAAGATTAATTCTGGAATGGCGGATTGCATTATTGCAGGTGGTGTTGAAAGCATGAGCCCAATGCCTTTTGGCGGTTGGACGGTGACTCCTAATGTAAAAGTTGCCCAGGAGCACTCAGATTGGTATTGGGGAATGGGTTTAACTGCTGAAGAAGTTGCTGAGAAATACAACATTAGCCGTGAGGATCAGGATATTTTCTCAGTTCGTTCTCACGATAGAGCGCTTGCCGCAATTGCAAGTGGAAGGTTCAAAGACGACATCGTTCCTATCAAGATAAATGAGGTTTATCTTGATGCTAACGAGAAAAGACAAGAACGTTCTTACGTTGTAGACACAGATGAGGGACCACGAAAAGGTTCTTCGGTTGAAGCACTTTCAAGACTTCGCCCGGTATTTAAAACTGGTGGTTCTGTAACGGCCGGTAATTCTTCTCAAACTTCTGATGGTGCCGCTTTTGTTATGGTCGTTTCCGAGAAAAAATTGAAAGAACTAGGTGTTGAGCCAATTGCTAGAGTTATGACTTACACCGTAACTGGTTTAGAGCCGCGCGAAATGGGTGCGGGCCCAATCACGGCAATTCCAGCAGCTTTAAAACTGGCTGGTCTTAAACAGGATGATCTAGACATTATTGAATTGAACGAAGCATTTGCTTCTCAGTCGCTTGCAGTTTGCAGAACACTTGGTTTAAACGAAGACAAAGTGAACGTAAACGGTGGAGCAATTGCACTTGGTCATCCACTCGGATGTACTGGTGGAAAACTGACGGTTCAAATGATGAACGAATTGAAGAAAACTGGTGGCAAATACGGTATGGTAACCATGTGTGTGGGTACTGGCCAAGGTGCCGCTGGCATCTTCGAAATGATGTAAGAATCCAATCCCTAAACATTAACATTTAACACATTACAAATGGAAACGCTAGATAAAAAAGCAATCCAAGGTGGTGAGTGGCTCGTAAGAGACACAAACTGCCAAGACGTTTTCACTCCAGAAGAGTGGACAGAAGAGCAACTGATGATTGCTCAAACTTGTAGAGATTTCATCGCACAAGAAGTAACACCATATTTGGATCGAATTGATTCAATGGAAGAAGGCATGATGGCCGGACTAATGGACAAAGCAGGTGAGCTTGGTCTGCTGGCAATTACTGTTCCTGAGAACCATGGTGGTATGGGCGCAAGCTTTAACACAAGCGTATTGGTAGCAGAAGCAACTGGCATGGGACATTCATTCTCAGTAGCAATTTCTGCACATACTGGTATCGGAACACTTCCAATTCAGTATTACGGAAACGAAGATCAGCGTTCTCGCTATTTGCCAGGATTAGGTTCTGGAGAATTGAAAGCGGCTTACGCTTTAACCGAACCTTCTTCTGGGTCTGATGCAAACTCTGGAAAAACCAAAGCTGTCCTTTCTGAGGATGGAAAGCACTACATCCTTAACGGTCAGAAAATGTGGATTACAAACGCAGGTTTTGCAGATGTATTCACCGTTTTTGCCAAAATTGATGATGACAAGAATCTTTCAGCTTTTATCGTTGATGGAGATTCTGAAGGGTTGACTTTAAATGCTGAAGAGAAAAAACTGGGTATTAAAGGGTCTTCTACTCGTCAGGTGTTTTTCAGTAACGTAAAGGTTCCTGTAGAGAATTTACTTTCTGATAGAGGAAACGGATTTAAAATCGCGGTAAACATTCTCAATATTGGCCGCATCAAGCTTGGCGCTGCTGCAATCGGTGGTGGAAAGCAGTCTATTACACAATCTGTCAACTATGCTAACGAAAGAGAGCAGTTTGGACGTTCTATTTCAAATTATGGCGCTATTCAGCACAAATTGGCTCAGCAGGCAATCCTTACTTGGATTAACGAAACCGCTACCTACCGTGCAGGACAAGATATTGAAAACTGCATAGACAGCTTTATTGCTGGAGGAATGGACCCTGAAGAAGCTAAGTTAAAAGGTGTTGCTTCCTACGCTGTAGAATGTGCTATGCTGAAAGTTTTTGGTTCAGAAGCAGCTGACTATGTTGTTGACGAAGCCGTTCAGATTTATGGTGGAATGGGCTTTAGTGCTGAGGCACCAGTTGAACGTGCTTACAGAGATGCGCGTATCAACAGAATTTTTGAAGGAACCAACGAAATCAACAGAATGCTTACCGTTGACATGATGCTTAAAAAAGCCATGAAAGGTGAGCTTGATTTAATGGGGCCTGCACAGAAAATTGCTGGAGAATTAATGAGCATTCCAGAAATGGGAGATGAAGACGATTCTTTATTCGGAAAAGAGAAGAAGTATTTGAAAAACTTCAAGAAAGCCACGTTAATGGTAGCTGGTTCTGCTGTTCAAAAATTGGCCAAGACTCTTTCTGAAGAACAAGAAGTTCTGATGAACATTGCCGACATGATGATTGCTGTTTATACTGCAGAATCTGCGCTTTTAAGAGCTGAGAAAATGGTTGGCGTACAAGGAGAAGCGGCTTGCGCATCACAAATAGACATGGTTCGTGTTTACTTCAACGATAGCGCTGATAATATCTGGAAATGGGGTAAAGACGCCATTACTTCTTTTGCCGATGGCGATGAGTTAAAAATGATGAATCTTGGAATTAAGCGTTTCACAAAAACCGAAGCGTACAATGCTAAAGATGCGAGAAGAAGAATCGCTCAAGTAATTATTGACGAGAACAAATACCCTTGGTAGTAAAAGCTTGATGCATCAGGCGCTTACACTAGCATTTGAATCCCCGTTCCGAATTTCGGAACGGGGATTTCTTTTTATTAGAGTGTATCCCATCAAACATTTATCACCAACGCCAAGTTTATATTTACGTCTTGTAAATACACCAAACTAAATGAGAAACTTTTTTATCGCATTGTTCGCAATTGTTGCTGTTAATGTTGCAATGGCCCAGGAAAAACCAGAAGTTGTTCCTGGTAATCTTATCGTTCAAGTGCCTAAAAAAAGCATTGACGAGGTTATTCTTGCCAATCAGTTTTATAATGGTCAGGTAACAGGATTAAAGCTGAATCGGATGCTTTCTGCACCTATGGCAGCTTATCTACTAGAATTCAATCCAGAAATTCATCACAACAAGTTTCTTCAGCAAGTTTGGAATCACCCCGGAGTAACACTTATTCAGCTTAATCATTTCATCCAGCGCAGAATTGAACCCAACGATCCCGATTTAGATGATCAATGGTGGCATATAAATGATGGAAGTGGTGGTGGAATAGCCGATGCAGATATTGACTCTGAAGAAGCGTGGGAAATAACTACTGGCGGAGTAACTGCAACTGGAGACACCATTGTGGTT
Source organism: Bacteroidia bacterium (assembly GCA_047614525.1). GTDB lineage: Bacteria > Bacteroidota > Bacteroidia > UBA10329 > UBA10329 > UBA10329. The sequence continues at coordinate 7,554 of JBLHEU010000065.1, forward strand.
TGTGTGGTTGATGATGGAGGAGATTTAGACCATCCAGACTTAATCGCCAACAACTGGATTAACCATCATGAAATTCCGAACAACAACATAGACGATGACGGTAACGGATACATTGATGATTATTTAGGTTGGAACCCTGTTGATGACAATGATGATATAGATGGAGGAAGTCACGGTGTAAACGTAGCGGGTATGATTGGTGCCGTTGGCGATAACGAAACTGGTCTTGTTGGTGTTAACTGGAACGTGAAAATCATGAATATGACGTACGGATCTATCGGCAGCGGCAACAATCCAAATGAAGCCAATGTAATTGAAGCCTACACGTACCCACTCATTATGAGGCGTCAATATGAAGCATCAAATGGCACCTTAGGAGCATTTGTGGTTGCCACCAACTCATCTTGGGGATTAGATAATGCGGACCCGTTAAATGGCCCGGTTTGGTGTGCATTTTACGATACACTTGGAGCTTCAGGAATTCTGAGTGCTGGTGCAACTGCAAACAACGATGTAAATATTGATGTGGTTGGCGATCTTCCAACCGCTTGTTCCTCAGAATTCATGGTTTCTGTTACGGCAACCAATAATGCTGATGTAAGAACATTCTCTGGTTACGGAGCAACCACCGTTGATTTAGGCGCCCCTGGCGAAGACGTTAGAACCACCTCTTCAGGAGGAAACTACACGACTACCAGTGGAACATCTTTCGCATCTCCAGCAACGGCAGGTGCAATTGCCCTAATGTACTCGGCACCATGTGCTTCGCTTGCGGCAATCGCGCACTCAGACCCACAATTAGCGGCAGAAATGGTGAGAGATGCAATCTTTAATGGCGTTGACCCTGTAGCTAACCTTGTAGGAGAATGTGTTACAGGAGGTAGGTTAAACCTGAAAGGCGCGTTAGATGAAATTATTCAAAACTGTGCTTCTGGCGGATGTTTAGCTCCATTTAGCCTTGGTGCTGGAGGAATAACCGATACTGAAGCTGATTTGGTTTGGAGTAGTTTGGTTGCAATTGATTCATTCAATATTAGCTACGGAATTGAAGGAGGAACAGCAGCTTTGGTGTCTGATATTAATGCGGTCAGTTATGGCTTAAGCGGACTTACAGAGTGCAGTGATTATTGGTTTATAGCTCAATCAATTTGTGATGGCGAAACAAGCGATTGGTCCGACACTTTATCCTTTTCTACAGATGGCTGTTGCGAACCACCAACTGGAATTACAATTGGCACAATTACAGATAATACGGCAGAAATAAGCTGGAGTTCAGTTCTTGCTGCCAGCACATACGAATTAGAATGGCAGATAGCAGGTGATGCAAATTGGAACTTAGAAACAGGCATCAATACCACATCATTTAGCCTCTCAGGATTAACTGAATGCACAGAATACGCATTCCAACTTTACACAAATTGTAACGGTAATTCTATTGGACCATCAGCAGAATTCACGTTTACCACAATCGGATGTGGTTCTTGTAGCGATCAAGTCTATTGCGAATCTTACGGTGCCAATGATCAAGAATGGATTGAGAATGTAACCGTTGATGTGTTAAGCAACACGTCAATGGGAGACCCAGATGGTTATGGTGATTATACCGATATGGACCTAAGTCTTCAACGCGGAGAGACATACAACGTGTCATTTATGCCAGGTTATCCTAACCAACAATGGACAGAGCATTTCCGTTTGTGGATAGACCTAAACCAAAATGGTTCTTTCAATGGTGCCGAAAGATTGTTTGATGATGACCAAGGGTCGAACACTACAGTTACAGGGACAATATCAGTGCCGATTGACGCACCGTTAGGATCTACAAGAATGCGGGTTTCGATGGCTTATGGAGGCCAATTTGGAGGTGACTATCCACAAAACTCGTGCGAAGAAGACCATGATGGAGAAGTAGAAGATTACTGCGTTACCATTCTTGAAGAAGACCCAATAACTCCTGGCATTGATGAAGTAGATGGGAACTTTGGAATGCTTGTATACCCTACTCCCATGGCAAATAACATCACCATTAAATTGGAGATTTTTGGCGGCAACACAACCCTTGAAGTGTTGGATATGACTGGAAGAACGGTTCTTTCTCACCAAATGACATCAATCCAAACATCGGTTGACGTTGCTAAACTTTCAAGTGGCACCTACGTGTTGCATGCAACTAACATATCAGGAGAAATCTTAGGCCGATTTAGAATAGTTAAAAACTGAAATCAGATAAAATAGAATGAAAGATGCGGGTTTTGCCCACATTTTTCATGTTCCGTGGGTTGCTATTTCTAGTTCCTACAGGAGGATATCATAGCTCCGTAATTGTTGTCAAGTAAACCAGTTACGCGTTTTGTTTGAGCAAATCGACCAATTGGTTCGCAGGCACTACGCCACTTTGACGCCATAGCATTTCTCCACTCTTAAAAATCATCAGAGTAGGCACGCCTTGTACTTGATACTTGGCTGCAACTTTCTGATTCTTATCTACATCAATCTTCAGAATTTTTGCTTGGTCACCAACCTGTTTTGATACCTCTTGCAGTATTGGCCCCATTGCTTTACAAGGCCCGCACCATGTAGCATGAAAGTCAATTAGGACTGGCTTTTCTGAATTTATGAGGTCTGTAAATGATGCCACCTCAGCTATTTTTAAACTTAACACTCCATAATCCACGAAGCTCATCGATGGAATAGTTTAGCGCCTTGTCCGTTGGATAAAGACTATCGATAAGTGCCACAGCTTCGGGTTGCATGTTCTTTGGATTACCATGACAAGACAGGCATACCCCACCAGTAAAAATGGGAGCGTAAAAGTGTTTCTGACCTGCAGCGTCAATTGCAATTTTGGGAGATAAAGGTTCTCCGTTTTCCATCATCCTTTTAAAATCTGAAAGCACATCTAGCTCCGCTTTATCTGCTGCATTATTCGGGTTTCGGTTCTTATCACTAACCCGCTTTACTTCTGTGTTATACTTGATAGAATAAACATCCGTTAACTCCATTGCTTGGGCATTGCAAAAAGACATCGCGTTAGCTAGACCACCTTCCTTCATGGCATTCACCAGGCTCCCTTTCAAGGTTTTACCAACTGTATCGATAATTTCCTTACCAAGTTTTAGGTAGGTTACTTCATCTGCACCAGAAACGTATTGCACGTTCTTCTTTATCGTTTCAGGTTTTTTATCGGCACAACTTTGTATCAATAACAAACCCGCGAATAAGGCAAAACTCAAATAAATAGCTCTTTTCATACTATGGCTTTACGGTAGGTTTACTTGCTTTGTTCCAAGCGCCTATTCCTCCATCTAAATTGTATACCTCTTTGAAGCCAAGTTTATTCATAATAGACATTGCTTTGCCACTTCTTCCGCCAGATTTACAATAGACTGCAACTGGTTTTTCCTTGTCCAACGTTGAAAGACTTGTCTCAAAACCTTCATCGTAAAAATTAGACATAGTAGCCCCTTCAATAATTCCTTCGTTCCACTCGTCTGGAGTTCTAACATCAAGGAGTTGCGCACCTTCTATCTGAGAGACAAACCCCTCAACATTTACATTTTCTGCTATCGTTCCTTCTGCCGTTTTATTCTGGCCTGTAGAACACGACACCATGAATACTGCGAGAATAATTACTGTGCTAATTCGAGTGATTATTTTCATTTTTCAAAGTGTTGATGGACAAATAAACTGAGTTATTGGCGCATCGGTTGTTAGAATGGCATCCATTCCGCCAATAACCTCGATAATGTTGTTGATGCCGTTAGCCTTCATAATTGAGCTGGCAATCATTGATCGATAACCGCCCTTGCAATGCACAAAATATTCTTTGTCTTTATCGAGATTAGAAATCTCTTTTCGAATATAATCGAGTGGAAAAGTTTCGGCATTTTCTACGTGTTCGGCTTCATATTCCCCTGACTTTCTAACATCCAAAACCGTTCTTTCAGTTGTTCGCTTCGCGAAGTTTTCTGGCTCAATAGATTCAATGGTTTCAACGTTTTCCCCAGCATCAATCCATGTTTGAATCCCACCGTTTAAGTAACCAGCTACATTATCAAACCCTACTCTTGAAGCACGAACAACAACTTCTTCTTCTGTGCCTTCTTCCGCAATAAAAATTATTCTCTGATTCAAATCTTCAACCAAGGTTGCCAGCCACACAGCAAAGCCACCAGACACTCCAACAAAGAGAGAATTTGGCACAAAACCATTATTGAATTCCTGTGCATTTCTGGTATCTAAGACCAAAGCACCATTCTCCATTTCTAGCTTAAACGCCTCTAAACTGAGGGATGAATTCCCATTGCTCACAACTTCATCTACACTGGCATATCCAGTTTTATTCAGCATGGCATTCTTTGGGAAATACTGTGGCGGAGGAAGAATTCCATCCGTTACTTCCTTGATAAAAGCTTCCTTGGTCATATCCTGAAGTGCGTAATTAACTTCCTTCTGATGTCCAAGTGTATCAAAAGTTTCTGTGCTCATGTTCTTACCACAAGCAGAACCAGCACCGTGTGCTGGATAAACAATAACATCATCTGGCAAAGTCATGATTTTAGTGCGCAGCGATTCGTAGAGCATTCCCGCTAAATCGTCCTGTGTTAAATCGCTCTTGATTGCCAAATCTGGTCTACCCACATCTCCAATAAAGAGCGTATCTCCAGAGAAAATGCAATGCTCTTTTCCGCTTTCATCAAGCAACAAATACGTTGCTGACTCTACTGTATGACCTGGGGTATGCAACACTTTGATTGTCACTTTTCCGACTAGGAATTCTTCGCCATCAACAGCCATATGAGAATCAAATCCCGTTTTAGCCGTTGGCCCGAAAACAATGGTTGCTCCTGTTTCTCTTGCAAGATCTACATGACCGGAAACGAAATCTGCGTGGAAATGTGTTTCAAAAATGTATTTAATCTTAGCCCCGTTTCCCTCAACCATTTTCAAGTAAGGCTCCGTTTCTCTAAGTGGATCGATGATGGCTACTTCGCCTTCCGATTCGATGTAGTAAGCCGCTTCGGCCAAACATCCCGTGTATAACTGTTCTATTTTCATTTTGCTATCAATCAAGTTCAAAACATTAACTCTTTTCCGAGAATGTAAATCCCCATTACTAATACAAACCACCCAAATACGGGTTTTAATTTCTGTCCTGAAATGACATTGGACAGCTTTGTACCAATAAATATTCCTGCTACAGCTAAAGCGGAAAAGCTCAAGAGAAACACCCAATCTGGTGTATGTATTTGCACCTCGCCAATAAAACCAATAAGTGACTTTACTGCAATGATTGACAAGGATGTTCCTACTGCCATTTTCATCGGCAAATCAGATAATATGACGAGTGCTGGAATGATTAAAAAACCTCCGCCCGCACCAACTAAACCGGTGAGCAATCCAACAACCAATCCTTCCGCTAAAATGAGCGGATAATTGAATTTTCGGTCTGGGTTTACTTCTCTGTCTTTACGGCCCTTTATCATGGAAATCGAGGCAGCAATCATCATTACTGCAAACAGCAACATGATGCCAATGTTCTTTGTGACCATGAAAGTTCCGACCTGAAAAACATCCGTAGGAATAGCCGGCACAACAAAAAGCCTTGCTAGATAAACGCCAACAATTGCTGGAAGGCCAAAAACCACCGCTGTTTTAATGTCGATAAGGTCTTTTCTATAATAAGAAATGGCGCCAACAAAAGCGGATATCCCAACGATGAAGAGTGAATAACCTGTAGAAACTACTGGGTTAATGCCAAGCATATAAACCAGTACCGGTACTGTGAGGATGGAACCTCCACCACCCAACAGTCCGAGTGTGAGCCCGATAACCAATGCCATAATCCAACCTGCTATTTCCATTGTTTAAATTCTTGCACAAAGATACTCAGCCGGTATTGTGATGAATGTAACCGGTGTCACAATCAATCAACAGTTACTCTATCAGATTAGGGTTGTTTAAGAACGATTGATCTGTAAGCGATTTGAGAAAAGCTACCAGATCCGCTTTCGCTTGATTTGTAAGATTGAGATGCTTCACATAGACAGACTGATTTGGATGCCCAACACCGCCTGAATTGAAATGCGCTACAACTTCTTCTAAAGAAGCAATACTTCCGTTATGCATATATGGCGCTGTCACTTCCACATTCCTAAGAGTTGGCACTTTGAACTTTCCACGGTCTTGGGTGAGATGAGAAATTCGTGCGCGCCCAGAATCCGCATAAGTGGAATATAGGCCAATATTTTCAAACTCATAATTGGTGAAAAGCGGTGGGACATGACAAGACGAGCATTCCGTTTCCGCAGAAAAAAACAGGGCCTTGCCCCTTAATTCTTGTTCTGATAAAGCATCCGTTATACCTTGATATTCGTATTGGTCAAACCGAGAATTTCCGCTAATTAACGTTCTTTCAAAAGAGGCAATTGCCCGTGAAATTCCGAAGGCATCGGGTTCTCGTCCATAAGCTTCGCGGAACATAGATTCATATTCTTCATCGCCCTCAATTCTGGCTAAAAAACCAGCAATCGTAAAATGCATTTCATCTACCGAAAAAATGGGAGATTGCGCTTGTAATTCAAGCGTTTCTACTCCGCCATCATGAAACAGTGAAGGAGCAAATCCTATGTTGGCGAGCGTTGGCGAGTTTCGCATTCCAAGTGCACCATCTACCCCAATACTTAATGACAAACCATCGGTAAAAGCGTTTTGTGGATTATGACAACTGCTACATGAAACAGACGAATCGAGCGATAGCAATGGTTCGTAAAAAAGCTTTCGACCTAGCTCAACTCTAGCTTTTGTAGGCTGGTTGTCTTCAGCTATTTCCATCAGAGGAAACCACTCAGGAATGTTCAATTCGTAGGGAACAGGGCTGTCTTCTTTACAACCCGGCAACGAGAAAATCGCTACAATCAGAATTAGAATTGAAGCGTAGAGATGATTGAGTCTTCTCAGTTTATTAGTGAAGGCTGATTGCTTCATCAATGTTCGAAACCATTAGCGTTGCCAACGGTGGATTATTCATTGTGTGCGTAGAACGGGTGTCTACATCACCAGTCATATCCGTTCCATTAAGCAACTTCAACCAGTCAATTTCTAGTTCAATAGTAACTCCATTAGCAACCGAAACAACTTGTTGAACAAAAGCTAAATCTACTGTATGCAAATCTGTTCCAACATGGAAAATGAATGGAGCATCGATTAAACCGTTCATTGCTGCGGATGTGTCTACTTCGCCTTCTAAAACGTAGAAAATGTAGCCTGGATCCCAGCCCCAATGCATGTGGTCTGGATTATTTGATGAGAGCGCGCTTGTTCCTTCAAAAGTTGCCGGGTCAGCATGGTTTGACACGCTATCAACACCAGTGTTAAGCGTGAAACTGTCGTATGTACCAACAGGCAAGTAACCAACTTCATAAACCGCCACATCTGGCTTCACTAGCAAATAAGAATCTTCAACAGTTGCCTGACTATTTGATCCGTTGAAAGTAAATCCGCCCATGTACATTTGAACA
>JBLHEU010000066.1:0-14983 GCA_047614525.1 Bacteroidia bacterium
ACCATCAACACCCTCAGCTCCTGCTGCGCCATCAACACCGTCAGCTCCTGCTGCACCATCAACACCGTCAGCTCCTGCTGCACCATCAACACCGTCAGCTCCTGCTGCGCCATCAACACCGTCAGCTCCTGCTGCACCATCAACACCGTCAGCTCCTGCTGCACCATCAACACCATCAGCTCCTGCTGCGCCATCAACACCATCAGCTCCTGCTGCACCATCAACACCATCAGCTCCTGCTGCACCATCAACACCATCAGCTCCTGCTGCGCCATCAACACCGTCAGCTCCTGGTAAACCGTCTGTTCCGTCAGCACCTGATGGACCTACAGATTGAACCCAAATAGTCCCATCGAAAAACCAGAATTTATTGTCATTAGTATCATAAACCATCAACCCAGTAGCTGGAGCGGCAATAGCAACCCTTTGTACCGTATTAAGTCGTGGGGCAAGAAACCCTTTGTCCGTTGCATCCAAGTCAAGAACCGCACTTGGCTCTGGAGTAGATGTTCCGATACCCATGTTATCCTGAGCTAATGACTCTGCGGTCATTATTCCTGTCAGAACGAATAGTACAAGTAATGCTCTTTTCATGTTGATTGATTATTTAAAATCCTGATTAATAAGCCTAGCTAATAGATGAACACAATAAATTCATCGATGAAGCAAAAATAACGAGTAATAATACACAATTCAAAACTTCAACACCGTATTTAGACAAACGACCTCTTCCACAATGGTCTATTAGAAGACATTTGTTCGGGAAAACGTAGTTTTGACGAACAGAAAAAAAACTACCGTGTTGTAGGCCCAGACTTAATAAAACATGCTGAGAATGCTCGTACCGCTAGGTTTACTCCTAGCAATAGACCTATATTTCTTCCAAATAATTAAAACATCTACACAAGATTTAACCGATAAATGGAGAATTGTCTGGCACTCCGTTTTTTGGGGAATCAGTATACTGACGGTTGTCACCATATTATTTGGCTCTTCAAAAGAAGTTTTGCCCAACCATATAAGGTATTACCTCTTTAGTTTGCTGCTGGTGCTACTTGTGCCAAAGCTTGTTGGAGTCTTATTCCTAATTGGAGAAGACGCATACAGGTTTGTAAGAGGGGTAATTGGCTCAGTAAGTTCTCCCAGTGAACCATTTCTTGCGGATAGACGAAAGTTTATCTCAAACGCAGCGTTAATAACCGCTTCAATTCCCTTTGCATCTATGCTTTACGGAATGGCCGTAACCGCATTTCATTTCTCGGTAAAACGGAAAACCATTGTTTTTGATGATTTACCAGAAGCCTTTGATGGTCTGCAGATCGTTCAGATTTCCGATTTACATTCAGGGAGTTTTGCTTCAGATAGTTTTATCTCTTCAGCAATTGACGAAATCTTATCGCTTAAACCAGACTTAATTTTCTTTACTGGTGATTTGGTTAACAATGAAGCCACAGAAGCTGAGCCGTTTGTAAAGCAATTCAAACGGTTAGAAGCAAAACTTGGCGTACATTCAATACTAGGCAACCATGATTATGGCGACTACGGACCTTGGCCGACTAAGGAGGCAAAAGCTGAAAATCTTGAACGATTAAAATCTGTTCACGATAATTCGGGTTGGAATTTACTACTGAACGAAAATCACATCGTTGAGAAAAATGGTGAACGAATAGCGATAGTAGGAGTTGAAAATTGGGGCGGCTCTCGTCATTTTCCGAAATACGGTGATCTTGACAAGGCTATTGACGGAGCTGAAGATGTTCCTTTTAAGATTCTACTCTCTCATGACCCTAGTCATTGGGATGCTAAAATCAAGGCCCATGCACAGAAATTTCAGCTAACGCTCTCTGGTCATACACATGGCGCTCAGTTTGGAATAGAAATACCAGGATTCAAATGGAGTCCTGTTCAATACATCTATAAACAATGGGCTGGTTTGTATAAAGACAAGGGGCAGCATATATATGTAAACCGAGGCCTAGGATTTATAGGCTACATGGGTAGAATTGGAATACGACCAGAAATAACGCTACTCGAGCTGAAATCTGGCAAGAATGCTTAATTTAGAAAGCAAGTTCAATCCCTCTGATTTCTAGGATACTATGACCAAATTTTTTGTCTGCTTGACACTTATTGTCGGGCTTATTACCTCTGCGGTTGCTGCTTCTGCCGACTACGAATATTCAATTACCGTAAACCCAGAAAACGTGACGATTGTCAGAGATAAATGGGGCGTACCACACATTTATGGAAAAACCGATGCTGATGCTGCTTACGGTTTAGCTTGGTCAAATGCGGAAGATGACTTTCACACCATGCAAGAATTGCTCATTACGGCAAAAGGAGCTGCTGGTAAACTAATGGGTAAAGAAGGAGCTGAACGTGACTTTTTCTCACATACTATTGGCTTTCGCGACCGTATTGAACAAGACTTTCATTTATTATCGGACGAATACGTTCGTTACCTAGAAGGGTACTGCCAAGGAGCTAATGCTTATGCAAAGGCTCACAAAAAGGAAATTCGGGTAAAAGGTATTTTCCCGATTAACCCGAAAGATGTGACTGCTGGATTTATGTTTGCTCTAAGTGCCCTTATTGGAACTCCAAGGGCTGTTGGAAGCATTGTAGACGGAACGTACGACAAAGACCAGCTTTCTAATCTTCCTTATGGGTCCAATGCATTTGCTTTCAATAGTAATAAGACTGCCGATGGTAGCTCTATGCTTTGTGTCAATCCGCATCAGCCAGTTACAGGACCATTTTCTTGGTACGAGGCTCATTTAAACAGCGAAGAAGGTTTGAACATTCATGGAGCAATGTTCCCTGGTAGTTCAAGCATTTTCCTAGGAAATAACGAAAATCTTGGATGGGCGCACACATTTAACCACTTAGATCTGGTGGATGTTTTTCAATTGGAAATGCATCCAAAGAAAAAACGGATTTACAAGTACAATGGCGAATGGAAGAAACTGGAAAAGCGACCTGTTTGGCTAAAAGTAAAACTGGCGAAAGGCATTATTTTCCCTGTGAGAAAAATGACGTATTGGAGCGTTTATGGAGCAACGTTAAAATCTCCTGATGGCAACTACTACGCGGTGAAGCTACCCGGTAATGAAAGAGTGCGAGTTGGCGAACAGTGGTACAAAATGGATAAAGCCTCAAACTATGAGGAGTTCTACGAAGCGCTACGAATGGAATCCATTTCCATGTTCAATATTATTTATGCTGATAAGGATGATAATGTGCTTTACCTAAACAATTGCGTGATGCCAAGGCGGCATGAAGGCGTTGATTACTCACGGGTTGTTAAAAGCAATTCAGACAAAACCCTGTGGTCCGAATTTCATGATGTGGAAGACTTGGTTCAAACCTACAACCCTGATTGCGGGTGGGTATTCAACACCAATAATAATCCGGCACATGCAACGGTAAAAAGCGAATGGCAAACATTAGTTGATTACCCAGCCTACTTCGGCATTTATGACAACGGAGAAAACAACCGGGCCGAACGTTTTCTTGAAATGATGAAAGAACCTAAATCAGACAAAATTTCTTATGAGCGAATGAAAGAGATAAAGTTTGATTACGAGTTTCCAGCCTGCGGAGTGTATCAAAACTCCATCGAGAATCTTTTTCACTTTGACCCCAACGAATACCCAAAGATGGCCTCACTAATTACGGCTATTAATGAATGGGACAAGCGTGGAAACAAAGAGAATAAAGGTGCAGGTGCATACCTCATTACTTTTCAAAAGGTTTTTAAGATGATGGGCTTTGCAGATGGGGAATTCAAGCATGCAGTAAGCATTCCAGATTCCACTTATCTTCAAGCATTACGCTGGGCGCAGAATGAAATAGACACGCATTATAATGGTGTGATACCAGAATTGGGTGAGGTACAACGCCATGTGCGCGGGGATGTGAATTTGCCTCTTTCTGGCTTCCCCGATGTATTAGCTGCTAATTATAATGAAGAATGGAAAGATGGCCGTTACAAGCCATGGGTAGCTGATTCGTATGTTCATTTTGCAAAATGGAAAGATGGGAAACTAGTTAAGATGGAAACGCTTCACCCTTTTGGCGCTTCATCCAGACCAGATTCTCCGCATTACACAGATCAGATGCAACTTTACGCGGATCAGGAAACCAAGGAGATGACTTTAGACAAAGCCAAAATTATGGCTGAAGCAGAGTCCATCTATCATCCTAAATGATGATTTCATAAAAGGTTGATACATAGTTAAAAGAGCTTGGGCAATAGATGAGGTAACTTTACGTACATCAATCAAGCGCTAACCCTCCACCTTTTATGCACCTAAAACGCCTATTATTCTTGGGTCTTTTACTGGCCTCCAATATTTTATTCGCAGGGAAACCAAAAAGCGATGAATCCCTAAACAGCACAGGGTCTCATTTTCAGAAAATTGATGTTACCCACATTGATATTGTAAGAGACAGCTGGGGAGTACCTCACATTTTTGCAGATCAAGACCACGAAGTGGCTTACGGTTTAGCTTGGGCAAATGCCGAAGATGACTTCCATACTATGCAAGAATTGCTTATTGCAGGACAAGGTCGTTCTGGAAGATTAATGGGCAAAGAAGGTGCAAAACGTGATTTTCTTCTCCAGACATTTAACATTAAAAATATAGTTGACGAAAAGTTCGAAACCATCTTTTCTGAGGAATACAAAGAGTATTTAGATGGTTATGCCCAAGGACTGAACGCTTTTGCAGCCAGTTTTGCTGATGAGGTTTTGCTCAACGGACTTTTCCCTATTGAAGGAAAGGACTTGGTTTACGGGAACGTATTTGCCGCTTGCATTGTATCTGGCGGACACCTAGAAGTTGCCAGTATTCTGAAAGGTGATTACGATGCAGGTACTACGTGGCTTGGTTCTAACGCTATGGCCTTCAACCATAATAAAACCAAGGATGGAAGTACAATTTTGGTGATTAACCCTCACCAACCAATGGAAGGGCCATTTTCTTGGTACGAAGCACATTTATGCAGCAATGAAGGCATGAATATTCTAGGAGGATTGTTCCCTGGAGGCCCCGCGGTTTTTCTCGGAACAAACGAAAATCTTGGTTGGGCGCACACCGTTAATAAGCTCGATTTAGTGGATGTGTTTAAACTCGAAATGAGCGCGGATAAAAGAAGGATGTATAAGTTTGATGGAAAATGGTTCGAACTGGAGAGACGTCTCACCATTCTTAAAGTCAGAATCAACAGCCTTTTGACTGTTCCAATTCCGAAGATAATGTATTGGAGTAAGTACGGAGCCACCATCAAATCTAAAGATGGAGAGTTCTATTCTGTTAGGCTTGGTGCCAACCAACATGTGAACACAATAGAGCAGATTTATCATATGAATAAGGCTTCAAATTTTGATGAATTTTATGAAGCTTTAAGTATGGAAGCTCATCCGAGATACAACGTGGTTTATGCCGATAAGGAAGGAAACCTGATGTATTTAAATAACGGATTGGTTCCAATTAGAAATGAGACTTACAACTGGGCTGGCGTTGTGCCTGGTGATACAAGCGCTACGCTGTGGACTGAATTTCACCCGATTAAAGAACGTCCTCAAGTAATTAATCCAGAGTGCGGATATGTATTTAACACAAACAATACGCCATTTAATGCAACTGGCGCAAGTGAAAACCTCAACCCAAAAGATTACCCAGCATACTTTGGTTTTGAATCTGGTGACAACAACAGAAGTACTCGCTTAGTACAATTATTGGAAGAACATAAAAAAGTGAATTTGGATGACGTTAAGCTGATGAAGTTCGATTGTCAGTTACCTGATTCAAGTGCGTTTTTTGCTTCAACAGAAAACTTTATGGAGCTAGACCCTAACTGTTTTCCTGATGTAACGGAGAGTATTGAAAAAATGCAAGGCTGGGACCGTCATGCAGATAAAGAAAGCGAGGCTGCCGGAATGTACCTTCTCACCTACCACTACATTTTTAACAAGCTCAATTTGGGCACCGAAGCATTTATTGAAGGAATGGACGTTGATGATGAACTTTTTGTGGAAGCCGTTGCTTACGCAAATGGTCATTTGATGGAGTATTTCCAGACCCTAGATGTTACACTTGGTCAGCTTCAAGTGCACGTAAGAGGCGATAAGGAATATGGCGTAAATGGTTTTGCAGATGTACTTGCGGCCAACTACAACACGCCTTACACCAACGGCAAGTTCAAAACGTTTGTAGCAGATTCCTACGTGCAATTTGCACAATGGAAAGATGGCGAACTCTATCTCGAAAGCCTTCATCCTTATGGCGCTTCGAACCGAGAAGGCTCTAAGCACTACAACGATCAGATGGAGTTGTATGTGAATCAGCAGACTAAGCGAATGACGCTAGACAAAAAGGAGATTTACGCTAACGCTGAAAGCATTTATCACCCACATTAAAAAAGGCCCTTTCGGGCCTTTTATGTTAGTTATATGAAAGCTTCATTTTCCTGAATGTCTTGTTTTCTATAGACTCAATCGCTTTAGCAACGCCATCATCTTGCGCATTAAATACCCGATAGAAAGCTTCTGTCTGCCACATTGTTCTAGCGAGTAAAGCTTTGAGTCTTGTACGAATAATCTTATCAGAAGCCTTTAACCCTTCTTCCTTATTAGAAATGAAATCTTCAGCCTTTTCTTTTGCTTTCAATTTCTCCTCCTCGGTTTGATCTTCATCATCTTTAGGCAGCATCTCTTTCTCAGCAAAAGCTAGAAAATCCCCAACCATCTTATCTTCTTGATTAAATCCGCTTTGAAAAGCATCAAAATCAGGATACTTGGCATTCAGCTCTTCACGGTTAGCATCAACATATTCGTTTACATACTGATAAAACAAACCGTTTCTAAGCAAGTCTCTTAAGAAATCCGAATTTTCGGTAGTATCAACTGGAATAAAAATATCAGGTAGAATCCCGCCTCCAGCATAAACTACTCGCTTATTATCGGTTAAGAATTTTTCTTCCTTATTAATAGTTGCGCTATCAATACTGAAGAATTCCCCATTGGCCGTTCTACGTGTGTTTTCTTTTCGGTATTCTTCGTTGCCTTCTTCATAAGGTCTCTGAATACATCTACCCGCTGGAGTATAATATCTGGCAGTTGTAAGCTTTAAGGTAGAACCATCGCGCAGCTTAAACGGACGTTGTACCAATCCTTTTCCGAAAGATCTTCTACCGATTATCAAACCTCTATCATGATCCTGAATTGCTCCAGAAACAATCTCGCTGGCCGAAGCAGAACCTTCGTCAATTAGAACAACCAATTTTCCTTTCTCAAACCTTCCTCTGTTTGTCGCAAAGTGTTCTCGTTTCGGATTAGAAACTCCTTCTGTGTAAACCACAAGCTCTTTATCTTTCAAAAACTCATCAGAAAGCTGAATTGAAGTGTTCAAGTATCCTCCAGAATTCCCTCTTAAATCAAGTACCAGATGTTGCATTCCTTGCGGCAGTAATTCATCTAAACCCTCATGAAATTCACGCATAGTACTCTGTGAAAAACGGTTTAGTTTGATGTAGCCAATCTCTGGCGTCAGCATGTAAGATGCATCTAAACTGTAGATTGGAATCTTGTCTCTTTCAATGGTGTATTCAACCAACTCTCTTACACCTCTTCGGTAAATTTTCACCCGAACTTTGGTGCCTTTGTCTCCGCGCAGTTTATTAATTACATCTCTATTTGTAATGCCGATACCTGCAACTACGGTGTCTTCAATTTCAACAATCTTATCACCAGAACGGATTCCAAGACGCTCAGATGGGCCTCCTGAAATTGGAGAAACAACGGCAATTGTGTCTTTAAGAATATTGAATTGAACGCCAATTCCTTCAAAGTTTCCCGAAAGAGGCTCGCTCATTTTCTTGTATTCTTCTGCAGTCATATACTCGCTATGCGGATCGAGTTCTGTAACCATGCCAACAATAGCTTCATCTACAAGCATATCATAGTCCGGACTGTCTACGTACTTGTCTTCAATCAGATTAAGAACATCATCAAACTTAAGTTTGTACTCTTCCTTAACCGTCCGTTGTGCAAAGCTGTTTAGGCCAATTATCATTAAGCCAAACATCAAAGTTGTCAATCGTATCATCTTCATTCTGTTTCTTTCTATAATGCTAAGTTGGCGAAAATGCTGCCACAAGGCTGTCTGTTTTTCTTAAAACATGTGAAAGCCAAAAAAGCACACCAATGTTTTAAATCGATTAACGCAATTGGTTAACTAAAGTTCGGTTTGCAAGTATGCTTGGAATGACATCTGTTAAACTGGAATTAGCGAATAAGGCTAAACATCCTTCTCCAACGAATTTTTTCGGAAAGCTTAGTGGCATTCTGGTCAATTGATAACCAGATAAATACCGCTTTACCCACAATATGATCTTCTGGAACAAATCCCCAAAAACGACTATCTGCCGAATTATGACGATTGTCTCCCATCATGAAATAGTAGTCCATTTTGAAGGTGTATGAACTAACCTGTTCTCCATTGATGTAGATTTTGTCTTCTTCAATCTTCAAATCATTACCCTCATAAAAACCGATAAGTCTTTCATAGATAGGAAGGTTTTTGACGGTAAGTTCTACCGCTTCTCCTTGTTTAGGAATGCTAATTGCGCCAAAATTATCTACGTTCCAATAGAACTTGTTATTACCTGTAGATTCTAATTCTGAATCTGAATTTGGGAAGATGTATTCCGCATATGAACCTGGTTCTGAAATAGCCCGTTCAACTTTGCTTACGTTTTTGTATTCAGCAATTTTATCAGCAGCCTCTTCAGTCATGGTGAGGCTAAAACCTCCGCTATTTGAGACTCTTCCACCTTCGGTAATGTCTAACTTTCTAAGCACACGTTTATTAAAGCCAGTTCCATCGGTTTTTACAGAATACGAATGCTGCATTTTTTCTGGGCGATAAGCTTCTTCTCCGTTAATGTAAAGAATACCCTGTTTCACCTCCAACTCATCCCCCGCAATTCCTACGCAACGTTTAATGTAGTTCTCACGCTTATCTACAGGCCGGAAACTTTCCATAGGATAGTTAAAAACGACAACATCGTTGTTCTTAATTTCTCCAAACCCGGTAATTCTATAATACGGCAGCTTTATCCATTCTAAATAGGCTTTTGTGTTTATTCCAGGAATGGTGTGGTGCGCAAATGGAAATGCCAAAGGAGTATTTGGTGTTCTCGGCCCGTAACTCATCTTGCTCACAAAAAGGAAGTCTCCAATAAGCAGCGACTTTTCCATTGATGATGTTGGAATGGTGTACGCTTCGATGGCAAAAAGACGAATAAACGTTGCGGCAAAAACTGCAAAGATGATGGCATCTGCCCATTCTCTAGAAGTTGACTTAGTTGGTCTTTTCTGTTTATCAGGATGGGTGTATTTCACATCTTTATTAAGGGCCAAATATGGGAGGTAGATAAAGCCCAATAGGACACCAAGTGCATGCTGGTAAAACTTGTGACGTTTAAAAGAATGAAGCAGCTCTATGGTAATTCCCACGGAATAGAAGAAACCTACGATAGGAATGAACAGCATTATAACCCACCACCAAGGCTTATTAATAACCTTGAGTAGAATAATAGTTGAATAAAAAGGCACAAAACCTTTCCATGCATCCTCTCCAACCTTCTTAAAAACCAAAGCATATATTAAGCTAGTAAGCAGGTAAGCTGGGCCTAAAAGAAATAAAAAGCCCATATCTGAAAGTGACATCATGTCTATTTAATTAAATGATTTGGTTGATTGTGTTGAACTTGGCCAAACATACGCTTACCGCATTAGTTTATACACTCCAGAACTGATCTATTAACGATTTATTTGGCAAACCCTTCGAACTTAACATCCTTTAAGAGATCACCCATGGTAAAGACGCCTTTTTTATCGGCAAGCCATTCGGCAGCCAAAACCGCTCCTTTGGCAAATCCCACTCTACTTTTTGCCGTGTGAATCAATTCTATACTATCAATATCAGATTCGTATTTCACCGAATGTGTTCCTGGAACATTTTCTAGGCGATGAGAAATAATGTCTAACTCGTAGTCCTTTGCGGTTTTCTCATTCTTCCAAACATCTTTCCTATCAAGGTTATTAATGATGTTGTTAGCGAGTGTAATGGCTGTACCGCTAGGCGAATCTAGCTTTTCTGTATGATGAGTTTCTTCCAAACTCACTTCATAGGCTTCGTGCTCATTTAGCAATTTGGCAAGTTGTTTATTGGCTTCAAAAAATAAGTTTACCCCAATACTAAAGTTTGATGCATAAAGGATGCTTCGATTGTGCTTACGGCATACTTCCTTAACGTGTTCTAGTTGTCCGAACCAGCCTGTGGTTCCAACCACAACCGGAACTTCTGCATCAAAACATTTGAAAATGTTGCTTACAACGCTTTGGGGCATAGAAAACTCTATGACCACATCGGCTTCGGAAAGCTTGTTTTCTTTCCCCGTCCAATCATCTGGATCATTGAATTTGACAACAATTTCGTGTCCTCTTTCTAAGGCGATTTTCTCAATCTCCTTACCCATTTTACCATATCCAGAAAGTGCGATTTTCATCCTCTTTTTCTTTGCGTTTCAAACAAAATTAGGTTTTTATTTAAGTCGAAGTGTGAAGGCAATAGCCGGTGCAGGCATTTGGTTAACTCCAATCTGATGTATAGTAGGCCGCACTTTTAACGTTAAATCATCGCTTACATCAAAGTCTTTGAGGTGCGCATCTACACTTGCATCAATAATATTGAGGGCATAAAAAACGCCCGTAAACACAAGCGACAAATCGCGGTTACGCTGATAAGTATCTACCAGTTCGCGCAAATTGGCATCGGAGTATTGTCCTTCAAACTCATCAATTGTAGTTGGGTCTTCATCTACTCTAACCAAGTAGGCGTTTCTGTACGTTCTGCATTTAGCATTATTAAAAACCGAGCTATAAATAAGACCTCCAAAAGCACCGTAGATGATTGGAACCTTCCACCATTTACCATTATAAACCTGGCCCAAACCCGGTAAAACCGTGCTCATAATTGTGGCTTTAAACGGAGAATGTTTTTTCTTGACTATGGTACTGTCAGACGCTTCAGTAATTTCTTTATCCGCTGTTTTTTGAGCAAAAGAATAGCTAGCCGATAGCAACATCAGCATAATAAAGATGGGTATGAGATACCTATTCAAGGCGATGTTTTACTTACAGCCAAATTACTGTCAAAGGTCTAATAGCGACAAAACGCGCTTTAGTTCCTTTTCATTGTCGAAGGCAAAAGATAAACTGCCTTTTCCTTTTGAATTCACTTTAAGATTTACATCCGCACCAAGCTGTTCCGCTACGCTTTCCTTAATTCGTTGAAATTCAATTGGCAGTTCCTTCTTAACCGTTTTGCTTTGCTTAGCGCTACGCGATGCTTGTTCGGTAGCTCGAACAGAAAGACTTCCTTTTACAATCTCTTTGTAAACTTCAAGCTGCTCGGCCTCATTATCAATATTGATAATAGCCCGTGCGTGCCCCATAGTAATCACCCGATCTATAATTGCTTTCTGAATCTGAGGTGGAAGCTTCAACAACCTGAGATAATTGGTAACGGTAGATCGCTTCTTCCCCACTCTTTCTCCCAGCGCTTCTTGGGTGAGTTTACACTCCTCAATCAATCGCTGATACGAAATAGCAACTTCAATTGCATCTAGATTATCTCGTTGGATATTCTCAACCAAAGCCATTTCTAGCATGGTTTGATCATCTGCCACCCTAACGTAAGCTGGCACTTCAGATAAGCCAGCTAATTGCGAGGCTCTGAATCTTCTTTCGCCAGAAATAAGTTGATACTTATTAGGGCGAATCATGCGAACCGTGAGAGGTTGAATAATGCCCAGCTGACTGATTGAGGCCGCTAGCTCATCTAGCTTTTCCTGATCAAACCTAGTTCTAGGCTGAAATGGATTTGCCTCAATATGAGAAATCGGTATTCCCGAAATGCTACCAGCAACTGGTGCTTGGTTTAAAACCCCTTTGGCAACTAAGCCAGAATCTGTATTGTCGAGTAAGGCTCCGAGGCCTCTTCCTAACGCACTTTTCTTCGCCATTAACTCAATATTTTCTCACTCTCCTTAAGACGAGTCATTCCGTTTTTTTGCAAAATTTCTCTCGCCAAATTCAAGTAGTTATTTGCTCCTTTAGAAGAAGCATCGTGCATGATTATGGTTTTACCATGACTTGGTGCTTCACCCAACTTTGTGTTTCTCGCAATTATTGTATCAAACACTAATTGCTGGAAATGCATTTTCACCTCTTCCACAACTTGATTGGCCAAACGCAAACGCTGATCATACATTGTAAGCAAGAGACCTTCCATCTCTAAATCTGGATTCAACCTAGCTTGAACAATTTTCACTGTATTCAATAACTTTCCCAACCCCTCAAGCGCAAAATATTCACACTGAATTGGAATAAGCACGCTATCAGCAGCGGTAAGGCAATTAACCGTGATTAAGCCTAAAGATGGCGAGCAATCTAGAACGATAAAATCGTAGTCATTCTTAACTTTATTAAGCACAAGTTTAACCATCATTTCCCTGTTGGGAAGGTTAATCATTTCAATCTCGGCTCCAACCAAATCAATATGAGCTGGTAGCACATCTAAGTTTGGCGTTTCGGTATGAAGAATGATATCCTTTGGCTCTGCCTCACCAATGATGCATTCGTAAATGCTGGTTTTGATATTGCGAGGATCAAAACCCACACCAGAAGTAGAGTTCGCTTGTGGGTCAGCATCAACCAACAGCACCTTGTATTCTAGCACTGCCAAACTTGCGGCTAGATTTATGGCGGTTGTTGTTTTGCCTACACCTCCTTTCTGATTTGCTATTGCGATGATTTTACTCATGGGTTATTCAATTTGGTGTCGCAAAGTTAGCCTATCTACAAGCCTATAAACCGGGATGTTTTTAACAATCAGGCTGGTTTGCTAACAGTTTCACCTGTTTATAACGTCAATCTCTTGAGCGTTATTCCTCTAAGGATTAAGTAAGACAGTAGCCCTATTGGACCTGCAAACAGCGTAAGGACTAAGCATGGAATGACTTTCAAATGGGCTATTTCATGAGCCGTTGCATCCCTAGAAATCCAAGCTCCGATGAATAAATCGAATACCAAATAGTGAACCCAACCGAGGACGAGAATCTCATCTCGACCAAAAGACAACTTGAGGTTTTCTAAAGAATCCATTCCGCCTTCTCCTCCCCAAGAAACAACCATTAAAATGATGTACAGCGTTCCAAGAATTGCTGGATAGAAGTACGAATGAACAACTGCCTCGGTTATTTTATGTTTAGGAACAAATACTAGCAGTAGCCAAGCCGGAATAACGGATGCATTGGCAAGCTTAAAAAGAAGCGCATAATTCATCTCTTGTAAATCTCTTCAATTACAGAGGCAAACTCTCTATCAATGGCGGTAACTACATTTCCAGCATCATGAGTGCTCAGTCTAATTTCAACCTTATTATAAACGTTTTTCCATTCTGGATGGTGTCTCATTTTCTCTGCAACAAGCGCAACTTGAGTCATAAACCCGAAAGCCTGAACAAAATCCTTGAACTCAAATTCGGCTATTAATTGATTGTCTTTTTCTTTCCACATAGAACCTTGAAAATACGAAAATGGATTACGGAAGAAATCTGCTTTTCTAGCTACTCACATCACTAATACAAAAACGGAAAAACCGTCTTGCGTTCTTTTGGGTAATCCGAAAACTTTTGGAGGTAGAATTTGTGATGCGCCACCGCTCTTGGAACCAAGTTGGCAAAAGTCCAAATAGCAAAAGATGCCGCAGGTAAACTCCAAGCTAAGATTGCAAAACCTGTCCATTCTACAATCTCCCCAAAAAGATTGGGCGCACTAACGTACTTGAACAATCCACCACGCGGAATAACGTAGCCAGTTTCGCCTGGTTTACGCAGGTTCATCAGTATTTGATCCGACCAAAAGTTGATAGCAAAACCAACCACAAAAAGCGGTAAACCAACCATGAACTGCCAGCTAGTAAGCCAATCGGAAGTGTAGTAACTCAATTCAGCCAAATAGTACCCGTTAAAACCTGCGTTGAATAAATTAAAAAAGATAGCCGAACCCGTAATGAATAGCGGCATTTTCTTGTCGCCACTCTTTATCCGAAACGGAAACACAAATGTGCGATTGAAGTAATGAACAAGCCACAATCCACCAATAATCCACGTAATGGAATTCACTTGAGAACCAAGAAGAAGAGAAATCAAAATAATGCCAAAAGACGGTAGTTCCATCAGCAACCATCCGTACTTATTCTTAATCATTGGCCCCCACTCCTTACTAGAATGCCGACCAAACGGTGCAGTCACAAACTGAAGCAGAATGAATGTACCAATGGCAAGGCCAATCCATGCCCAGACATACGTATTGAAATGTGTTTCGAAATGCTCTATCACAAAACGAACATAACTTTCTTTTTAATGCATGAATATCGAATACATCAATCCTTATATCTGGAATAATAGCCATGCATTCAGGCGGCTGGTCAAAAAAATGGTGCCTTCAAACGATATCGCTCTTGAAATTGCATTGAAGGTTATTGGACAAGTAACTTTTGGTTTACGAAAGAAAAGGGCGGCCAATTGGCCGCCCTTTCAATTCGTTCATTCGTTAAAGAAATGGTCTATCATTTCGTAAACCTCATCTAATCGGATGTCACTGTCACCGTCAAAGAAACCATCAATTATTTCCAGGATATCTTGATAGCTTAAACGAACTCCGTTAGAACCGACAGCCTTCTTTGATGTAGGGTCGAACCAGATATCTAACCGGTCTTGCGGTACAACCTTAACATCATTATTAAATAAGGTCAAAGACAGTAAATCTCCTCTTCCAGACTTGGTAAGAATACTGTACAATTCATTCTGAGTATTGAAGATGAGATAAGCTTCGCTCAGTTTGTTTT
>JBLHEU010000067.1:0-14962 GCA_047614525.1 Bacteroidia bacterium
ATTCTAATAACCTTTCGCCTAACGGCCAACATATGTGGTAGATGAAGAAAGTCATCTTGCTCATATCGATTTTTGTTTTTGCAGCTGAAGTTCAGTCTCAGGATATTCACTTAACTCAGTTTTACACCAACCAGCAAAATCTCAATCCGGGTATGGTTGGTATGTATAAGGGAGATTTTCGAATAGTTGGAAATTACCGGCATCAGTGGCCAGAAGTTAACAAGGCAATTACCACAGGTTATGTCGCTTTTGATAAGAAGTTTTTCTTTTTCAAGGATGAAATTGATGCTGGAATTCTAATAGCCAATGATAATTACGCTGGGTTTGCACTTAATACTTTCAAAATATTTGTAACCGGTGCTTACAAGAAGGTGATAAAAGGGCATGAGGTAAGAGCTGGTATTCAGCTAGGTGCTGTTATGAAAAGTACAGACTTATCCACGCAAACATTCCCAGATCAATGGGTTTATCAGGATGGAATTTTTGACCCAAATATGTTTAATGGAGAGGACGACATCAAGGCCTCACAAGCATTCTTTGACATGAACTTAGGCTTTGCTTGGAGTCACAAATTTGAAAAGTTTAAACCAACAGTTGGCTTTTCAATCTTCCATGTTACACGGCCAAAAGACACCTATTTTACTACGCAAACAGAGCGGTTAAGAACGCGTCAAAGTGTACAAGTATTGGTTGATGTTCCCATCAACAAAACGTTTACCGCAACGCCACAATTACTCTATATGTGGACAACCAATGTGCAAGACATGATATTAGGTGGAAATGTGAAATATCATTTTCAAAAATCAATCATTAAGCATGTTTTACTAGGTGTTTTGTACCGAGGAGGCTTTGGCAGAAACAGCGATGCCGTTGCTCCAGTTATCGGAATGAACATTAAGAATTTTGACGTAGGAATTAGTTACGACCTCAACGTTTCTAAGCTCAGTGCCCAGAGCAGTCAGAAAACGACTTTCGAACTTTCTATCGTTTACACAGCTCCATTATTCACTCCTAAAAGCGTTGCCATCCCTTGCGACAGGTATTGATATTCAGTTTTATTTGTTGTCTGATTTCGCCAGTGTTGGCGCAGCAAAGCCTGCCTGAAACGGAGAAGTTGAGCATGCGAAAAATCAAGGGATTGGCTACCAATTCGCTTAGATTGGGAGACACTTATTCTGCTTTAGTGTATTGCAAAGAGTGGGTGAAACGTAAGCCAGAAAATGCGGCTGCTGTTCATCAACTGGCGGAGCTATATCGTGGAGCACGAGACTACGAGCACGCTTCTGATGCTTATTGGAAATATATCAAGTTAACCGGAGGTCATAAGAAGCCAATGGCGCTTTTCCATGCTGGCGATATGTTTATGCAAACCGGTAAATACAAGGACGCTAAGAGCAACTTTATTAAGTTCAAAAGGTTTGCTTCTGAAATGGATGACAAATGGTACAGAAGAGTAACAGCCAATAAGATTTCAGGTTGCGAATTGGCCATGGCAATGCAGGATTCGGTGAATACAGCAGAGGTTGGTCATTTAGATAAAAGCATCAATAAGGCTCATATTGAATTCTCGCCAATTCCGTTAGATGAGAACACACTTATTTACGGTTCATTAGTAAGTGAAGAAGTTGAGTTTTATGACTTAGAAGATGTAGATACATTGAACCTGCCTAAGCGTAAATTTTACCTAGCCAAAAAGGAAGATGACCAGTGGAAATCTGCTGGCGAGTTTAAACAAGTTGTAAGTGACCCGGAGCAGCATATTGGTAACGGAGCATTATCGCCAGATGGTCAAAGATTCTACTTCACCCAATGCCAAGAAAACTTTGTAGGTAAGGTTATCTGTCACCTTTATTATGCCGAAAAGGAAGGCGATAAATGGGGTGAGTCGATTAAAATGAATGATCAAATTAACCTCCCGAATTTCACTACAACGCAACCAACTGTTGGTAGAGAATCTAAGCGAAATCAGGAAGTTATTTATTTCATTTCTGATCGCCCAGAGGGCAAAGGCGGATTGGATATTTGGTACACCGAATTTCATGCTAGAACCAAGCGGTTTCGCACTCCCAAAAATGCTGGAGCAGCCATCAATACACCAGGAACAGAGTTTACTCCTTTCTATGATGTTTCTACGCATTCCCTTTACTTCAGTACAGATGGTAGAGTTGGGCTTGGCGGCTTGGATGTGTACAAGATTGAGGGAGAGAAAACCAAGTGGTCAAAAGACTCTTTACAGCATTTAGGTAAAGCGGTTAATTCTCCTGCTGATGATTTTGATTTTGTGCTGAATAAAGACCGTCAAACAGGTTTTTTAGTGTCGAATAGAGAAGGAGGAGTTGCTTTGATGAATGCTACTTGCTGCGATGATATTTACTCGTTTGAGTTTGTCGAATACGTAAATATCCACTTAAACGGTTTGGTGATTGATACAGCGTGTTTAGATGAAGTGGATGTGCTGCTTTACATGAAAGACCCATCCACGGGAGAAAAATATTTGGTTGAAGAACTAAGAGTTAATCCATGCACATTCAGCTTTACATTAGAACCAGATAGAGATTACACTATCGAGGCAAAAAAGAATGGCTATTTCAACGATATGGTTGAAGCAACAACTAAGAATCTTACGCCAGCCGACACGCTTAACATTGAACTTAAACTCACTAAGATTCCGAAGAAACCGATTGTATTAGAAGGAATCCTTTACGATTTCGATAGTGCGAATTTGACTGCCTCAGCTAAGGTTAGTTTGGATACGGGGCTGTATCCAATTATGATAGAAAACCCGCAGATAATTATCGAACTTTCTTCGCATACAGATGCAAAAGGTTCCGATGCGTACAACCTTAATCTATCTAAGGAAAGAGCTAAGAGTGTGGTGGATTATATGATTTCAATGGGAATTGATTCCAGACGGTTAAAAGACGTTGGCTATGGAGAATCTAAACCCATAGCAGCCAATGAAAACCCGGATGGTTCAGATAATCCAGAAGGTCGCGGGCTCAACCGTAGAACGGAATTTGAAATCATTGGCGAACTTTCTGAAGACGAATACCTTCCCGAACAAGATTAATGGATTCTGCGTCTCTCGCTCAAATTAGAAAGGAGCTTAAAACGCTTTCTCCAGAGGAAGTGAGCGAACTCTGCAATAAGCTTATTAAGTATAAGCGAGATAATAAGGAGCTTATCAACTATTTGCTGTTCGAAACACAGGATGAAGATTCCTATGTTGCACGAATTAAGGAGGAGGTTTCAGAGGCTTTTGCGGCAACCAATACACGCGGTTTTTATCTAGCTAAGAAGAGCATAAGAAGGGCACTTAGAATTGCCAATAAGTACATCAAGTACTCAGAAGTACCGGAAACAGAATTAGATGTTTTGCTTCATTTCTGTGAGGAAATGCGCGATTTAGGTCTCGACTTTAAAAGAAGCAAGGTGATGACTAATCTGTATGAACGTCAGGTTGTCAAAATCAAGGATGTCTATTCTGATTTGCACGCAGACTTGCAGTTCGATTTTCGGGCTAGAGTCGAACAACTTGAATGACTTTAGTAGAAATTCCCTATTTTCATTCCAACCAATAAACTGAATTCGATGTCTAAAACGGCTATTGCTACTCTTATTGGAGCTCTAGCTCTTTTATTTGCTTCTAGCGCATCTCAAGCACAAGATGGCGCCATGGAAGGTGTTGACGTGTATTTTATGGAAGAAGGTTTTTACGACAACCTCAAAGACGCAATGGCGGATGCAGAAGGAACTCTTTATCTAGACTTAAGTCTTCAGTCTCCTAAGCTTCAGCTAATTCCAGCAGGAGTATTTGAACTCAAAAATTTGAAGTATTTAGAGTTAAGCTTTAATCAGATTGGCTCTATTGATGCTAGAATCTTAGACTTGAATCAATTAGAAGTGCTTGGCCTAAGCGGTAATAAATACCTGAAGTCAGTCTCGGATAAGGTTTTTTCAATGGCTCTGCTTAAGGAATTGCATCTGAAAGATACCGGCCTATCAAGCGCTCAATTGGATGAGATAAAATCAAAATTACCAGAAAGCTGCGAGCTAATTAGGTGATGAGTTAACGCGGAAGTTTGTGCATTGTAGGCCCATGGACGAAAGCACCTAAAACTGCAAACCCGTTTTCTTCAATCGCTCAAAGTTCAATTTATCGATTGATGATAAATCCAAACGAACTCATAAAATAGCACTTCATCCGCTATCCGTGTTTATTAATGGAGTGGTGGTCTGCGTTATCTCGTTCAATTGAATCCTTAACAGCCTCAATTTTCTTCCCAACCATTGCCAATTCGGCATGTCCCTTAGCTCTCAACCAAGCGAAGGCTTTGCTATCTCCATCGCCAACCATGGCAACTTTGGCAAGTGGTTCAAAGCCATTTTTAATCAACCAAGCTATTGCTTTTGTATCCCCTTCTGCGCCATAAATTGTGGCCATCAAATGTGGGAATCCGTTTTTCATGAGCCACTCTCGGGCTTCCTCATTGTGGTATAAAGCAAATACGAATAAGCCTAATTCCTTATAGTTGTTGGCAATAAGCCAATCACGAATTTTAGAATTTCCGCCAATCGCTTCGGCCCAAGCCACCAATATTTTCGCTGGATAATGCATCTATCAAAAATGAATCGCAAATATCTGAATAAGGATTCAGCAACTTTGTCGAATACTCAACGTTGGTAAGAACAAGTTCAAACCCCACAAATGAAATACATCCAGGTTGTCTTTTTATCGCTTGTTATTCTTCTTGCAGTTTCATGTAATTCTGAAGATGTAGAATTGGTGAACAAGTGGCAGTTAATTGAGATGCTTGCTGATCCAGGAGACGGAAGCGGTGGTTTTGAGCCTGTTGCTAGCGACAAGGTTATTGAGTTTTGGGATGATGGAACAATCACCTCAAATGGGTCTATTTGCACAATGGGTTCTTCCACCAACGCGTCATCAAACGGAACTTACAACGAGCCAACTATGGAGATTGAAGTTGAAAGTTGTGTTGGTGGTCATACAGCGCGCACCTACGAGATAGACGCAGATTATTTGATTCTAAATTACCCGTGTATTGAACCTTGCAGAGAAAAGTATGAACGAGTTGAATACGCATTAGCTTTGCGGAATAATCGCACAGCATGGATTCGTTTGACGAAATTAATTTAAACAAGCACCTAAGACTTGGAATTGACGAACTTGGTTTTGAAAAACCAACGCCAGTTCAGGCAAAGGCATACCCGATTGTTATGTCGGGTAAAAACGTGGTTGGGGTTGCCCAAACAGGTACGGGTAAAACCTTGGCTTATATGCTTCCAATTCTTCAAAACTGGAAGTTTACCAAACAACTAAACGCCACTGTTTTAGTGCTTGTGCCAACGAGAGAGTTGGTCTTACAGGTGGTTGAACAGACAGAGCTTTTTGCAGCATATATGAGCGTGCGAGTAATTGGTGTTTACGGTGGTACTAACATTAACACCCAAGCCGCTAGGTTGGCTGATGGTGTTGATATTTTGGTTGCAACGCCAGGACGTTTGTACGATTTAGCTATTTCTCGGGCGGCTGGTCTCAAGTCTATTAAAAAGTTGGTGATTGACGAGGTTGATGTAATGCTTGATCTCGGATTCCAATTTCAGATTAACAACATCTTTGAGTTGTTGCCAGAGAAAAGACAGAATATCATGTTTTCGGCAACTATGACTGAGGATGTTTCTCAGCTTATTGACGAAAATTTCATCAAGCCTGAAAGGATTTCAATTGCAGTTAGTGGAACACCGCTTGACAATATTTCGCAAGCGTGTTATGCCGTGCCCAATTTCTACAGTAAGGTTAATCTTTTGGCTTATTTGCTTCGCGATAAGCAGGAGTTTTCAAAGGTTCTTGTCTTTGCGCCAAGTAAGAAAGCGGCCGACAGAATCTTTGATGCATTGGAAGAAAAGTATGGGCGTGAAATGGGCGTTATTCACTCTAATAAATCTCAGAATTATAGAATTAGATCGATTACTCGTTTTAATGATGGCAAGGAGCGAGTACTGATTGCAACAGATGTTATGGCGCGTGGTTTAGACCTCGAAATGATATCGCACGTTGTGAATTTTGACGTGCCATCATTCGCAGAGAATTACATGCACCGAATTGGTAGAACAGGACGGGCAGAGCAACAAGGCAAGTCAATAATGCTTTATACCGAAGCAGAACAAGCGGCAAAGGCATCAATTGAAAGATTAATGGATTACGAAGTCCCTCAGCTTGATTTTCCTGATGAAGTGGAGATTGCTGAGCAGTTAGTTCCTGAGGAACGAGATAAACTCAAGTACGCCAAGAACCAGAATAGAAATGCAAAGCGATTAACCGAAAGCGGTGGGGCTTTTCATGAAAAGAAGGACAAAAACAAGAAGGAAAATCTTGGAGGTTCTTACAGGACTACGCTTGCGGCTAAGTACAAAAAGGGACAGACGCGAGGAAGTAAAAGCGTGAACAACAAGAAAAAGAGGTAGGGCTAACCCAACGCTACGTCAAGTACCATCATCACAATAAACCCAGCAATAAACCCGAGGGTGGATGTGTCGGCATATTTATCCAACTGCGTTTCTGGAATTACCTCTTCAATTACAACGTAAATCATCGCCCCAGCAGCAAATGATAAAGCGTAAGGCAAGATTGGAAACGCATAAATAACAGCTGCCGCGCCAATTACACCTGCAATAGGTTCAACAACTGCAGAAAGTTGCCCGTACCAAAAGCTCTTAAAACGAGAGACGCCCATTCTTCTCAATGGCATAGAAACCGCCAAACCCTCAGGGAAGTTCTGAATACCAATACCAATAGCCAACGCCATGGCAGCGCCAATTGTAGCCCCATCCATTCCATGGGCAACTGCCCCAAACGCTACACCTACGGCTAATCCTTCAGGGATGTTGTGAAGTGTAATAGCCAAAACCAGAAGCATTGTTCTGTCCAGCTTTGTTTCAACACCTTCCTTCTCGGTTTCAGGAAAATTGATGTGCAAGTGAGGCATAACTTTATCTAAGCCAAATAGGAAAAGTGCTCCCGCCAAGAAACCAACGGCAGCTGGAAACCAGATAGGAACTCCTGGATTACTTTCTGGCGTAATTTCAATCGCAGGAGCCAACAGGGACCAATAACTTGCCGCAATCATAACGCCACCAGTGAAGCCCAACAAACCATCAAACAACTGTCGGTTTATATCCTTGAAAAAGAATACAAGTGAAGCACCAGCCGCGGTTAGAAACCATGTGAATGTGGTTGCCATCAACGCTTGTAGCATGGGGTTCTGCACTAAAAACCAGATTTTGAGTGTTTCGAATACTTCCATATTAGTAGGCTACAAATAGGTTTTTGGCCACATCGTGGCTTAATTGAATGATTTTATTGTTGAGATTAATTTCAATCGATCGGTCGAAGTCAAACCTTTCTTTCAGATGGAAATCCGTTCCTAATTCCAGTCCGAGGTTTTTAAGATGAGAGAGAAAAGCATCTGAATGCTCTGTAATCCCCATTACTTTGGTTTTTCGGCCTACTTCAAGTTCATCGAGCTTAACACGTTTTGGTTCTGGGAATACTCCTTCACTATCTGGAATTGGTCCTCCATGCGGATCGTATTTCGGGTAGCCAAGAAACTTATCTAATCGCTCT
Source organism: Bacteroidia bacterium (assembly GCA_047614525.1). Lineage (GTDB taxonomy): Bacteria > Bacteroidota > Bacteroidia > UBA10329 > UBA10329 > UBA10329. The sequence continues at coordinate 7,646 of JBLHEU010000067.1, forward strand.
ACCAATTCAGCAGAATTTATGTGCTCTAGTTCTTCGGCTACATGATGAACTTCTTCGCCCCTAAAACCAAGGTGTTCTAGAAGAAAAACTTCCCATAAACGGTGTTTCCTGATTATGTCAACTGCAATTTCCTGGCCTGTATTAGTAAGTGTTACGCCTTGATACTTCTTGTAATCCACCAGTTTTTTGGAGGCTAGTTTCTTTATCATATCAGTAGCAGAGGATGGCTTTGTTTCCATTCTCTCTGCAAGAGCATTTGTGGTCACACCTTTATCCGATTTCTTGGATAGTTTGTAGATATGCTTGAGGTAGTTCTCCTCTGTAAACGATTGAGACATTATGATTGCAAATTTACAATTATTATGCAAATCGAAAATAAAATTTAGACAAGTCTAAAAATAGATTTAGTTTTGCCGTGTGATTTTAAAAAAGAATACCATACTTCTCTTCCTTGCAACGTTTGCGCTTAATGTCTTTGGACAAGAAGGAACAGTTACAGGAACCGTAAACGATAGTGAAAATTCAATACCATTTGCAAATGTTGTTTTGAAGGGAACAAGCCTTGGGACTTCTGCAAACGAGAATGGTTATTTTGAATTCAAGGACGTTCCGTTTGGGAATTATCAGCTCCAGATTTCGTCAATCGGATTTGTGCCATTTACCAAGAAGTTTGAACTCACTTCCAAGTCTCTTGAACTGGATAAACTTGAAATGGCTCCATCGATTCTGGGTTTGGATGAAGTAGTAATTACAGGAACAATGAAGGAAACTTTTGTTTCCGCATCACCCATTAAAATTGATGTGCTTACCAGCAAATTTCTGGAACAGACAACCACCCCAACTAACTTAGTTGAAGCTATTAATCTCGTAAATGGAGTAGAGGAAGTGGTTGGCTGTGGGGTGTGCTTCACCAATAGCATTAGTATAAATGGTTTGCCTGGCCCGTATACGGCTATTCTAGTTGATGGAAGTCCGTTGTATGGAAACCTTGCTTCAATTTATGGTTTAAACAGTATTCCGGCTTCCATGATTGACCGAATTGAAGTCATCAAGGGACCGAATTCTACACTGTACGGTTCGGAAGCTGTGGCTGGTGTTATTAACATCATAACCAAACACCCCAAAGATCAACCTCTTGTTGATGTCAATATTATGGGAACCACGCATGGAGAGCTTTTCGGAGATATCGCTATCAGCAATCAGATTGGAAAGAAACTGCACGTCTCTAATGGTGTGAGTGTTGCTTACATCAATATCTACAATGACGAAAACCAAGATGGTTTTGGCGATTTCGTTTCGATGGATCGCGTTTCTTTCTTTTCTAAATGGCAGCTAGAAAGGAAGAAGAACAGACGCTTTTCTTTAATGGCCAAATACTATTACGAGGATAGACGAAATGGGGTCGAAGACTATCTTGAAAATCGAGCGTATCGGAGTATCCGTGGTAACGACAGTATTTATGGGGAAAGTATTTACACACATCGCGCAGAGCTTTTCGGCACGTATGATTTGCCAACTTCTGAGAAGTTTTGGGTTAATTACTCGTTCAGTTATCACGACCAGAATTCGGTTTATGGAAGCGATTTTTATATCGCACAGCAATACATTGGTTTTTCCAATTTTATTTGGAACAGAAAGTTCGGGCGCAACGATTTGTTGGTTGGATTAACAGGTCGTTTTGAGTGGTATGATGACAATACAGTCGCCACTGCGGATACGGTAACCGGGTTTCTAAAAGGGCAAATAACGCCCGGGCTTTTTATTCAGGATGATTGGGAAGCCGTAAAAGAGAAGTTGAGTGTTTTGGGTGGATTGAGACTGGATTATTATCAGGCGCACGGTCCCATTGTTTCACCACGTTTGAGTTTTAAATACAATCCTGAAAAATGGACAACTATTCGCGGAAACTTCGGAACGGGATTTAAGGTAGTGAACCTGTTTACTGAAGACCATGCTTTCGTTTCAGGCCAACGAGAAGTAGTAATTGAGGATGAGTTAAAACCAGAACGTTCTTTCAATGGCTCTGTCAATTTCAACCGCATTTTCACTTTAGGTAATTCTCAAGGATCAATAGATGTGGATGGTTTTTACACGCATTTCACCAACAAGATTATTCCTGATTACGAAACCGAAGGACAGATTATTTACGAGAATACAGGCGGCTTCGCGAGTACATGGGGTGTAAGTGCCAGCGTCAACCACGAGTTCAAATTCCCGTTGAGAAGTAAGGTTGGATTTACATTTCAGCGAGCTACTGAAACCGAGCCAGATGAATTGGGCGTAATGAAAAACACACCGATTCTATTCGCGTCAGATTGGACTGGAACGTTTTCGTTCGTTTATACGCTTCGTAAATGGAAAGTCGATTTCGCCTATTCCGCCAACATTACGGGGCCAATGCAATTACCTGAAATTTATGACCTAAATGAGAACGGTGAACAGCTTTCAGCACCTCGACCAACGCGTTCCAAACCGTTTTATTTAGATAATCTTCAAATCACTAAAAACATTGCGAAGATTAACCTGAAGGTTTATGTTGGGTTAGAGAATATCATGGGTTATCGCCAACCTATTTCACCGCTTAGCGGAACAAACGACCCAAATCATGCTATTGGTTTCAGTCCAAATTTCGACACCAGTTATGCTTACGGGCCAATTCACGGAAGAGAGATTTACCTCGGTGTGAGGTGGTTTGTGGGAAGGTAATCTTTAAGGCTTTTTCGCCCCTAACATTTGGTTAACTTGCGCGCCCAATTTAAAACCAAGGAATGAGTACGACCAAACCATTAAAACTTGAGAAAGTTAAATCTACAGGAACTGTATCTGTGCATATTATTTCCAATAAATCGGAACTAAAAGCAATCAAAGAAGTTGGAGATTTAGCCGCCAAAATTGGAAAACGAGTAGGAGACCAGGAACTGGTCTTTTCTATTCCGTCCAAGGATAAACTCACCATAATTGCAAAGCCAAAAACTGAATCTGAAGTAAGCTATATATATCAATCTGCTAGAGCACTTGGAGCTAGGCTGAAAAAGATATTGAATGCCGAACAGGCCAGCTCTGCAACCATCGTTTCGCAAAGCTTAAAACCTACGGAAACAGTTGCAATTCTTGAAGGAATTGTTCTGGCTAATTATCAGTTTCTTACGTACAAAACTGGAGAAAACAACAAGCCAAATAAATTAGCACAACTTGGAGTTTTAGCTGATGCCGTTTCTAAGCAAGATTTAGACGAATTAAGTGCGGTTACAACCGGAACTTATGCCGCTAGAGACTTCGTAAACGAACCAGTTATTACCCTTACCGCGACTGAATGGAGCAAGCGAATTGCTACTCTTGGAAAGGAAACTGGATTCAAGACAACGGTACTAGACAAGAAAAAAATTGAGACTCTTAAAATGGGTGGGTTGCTTGGTGTGAATAAAGGTTCCGTTGAGCCGCCAACCTTCAATATTCTAGAGTGGAAACCGAAGAATGCGAAGAATAAAAAGCCAATTGTTTTAGTTGGAAAAGGAGTTGTTTATGATACGGGAGGTTACAATATTAAGACCGTTCAAATGGCTCAAATGAAGTCAGATATGGGTGGTGGTGCAGCAGTTTCTGGTGCTATGGCTGCAATTTCCGCAAGTAAATTACCTGTTCATGTAATTGCATTAATTCCAGCTACAGACAACCGAATTGACGGAAAAGCTATTGTTGCAGATGATGTTTTGACCATGATGAGTGGAACGAAAGTTGAAGTTCTAAATACAGATGCTGAAGGCCGTCTGATATTGGCTGACGCGTTGCATTATGCCAAAAAGTACAATCCAGAGTTGGTAATTGATTTGGCAACATTAACTGGAGCCGCAGCTCGAATTACTGGAAACTTTGGAATTTCTGCTTGTTCTGATAAGGCACCGCAAATTGAGCAGTTAAAGGAAAGTGGGGAGAAAGTATACGAGCGGATTATGGAGTTCCCAATGTGGCGCGAATACCATGATGCTATTAAGTCTAATGTTGCTGATATTAAGAACATTGGTGGTCCCGCAGGTGGCAATATTACTTCCGCAACCTTCCTTCATCACTTTACAGATTACCCTTGGATTCACCTTGACATTGCTGGCCCATCTTTCATGAATGTGGATGAGGGTTACAGAGTAAAAGGCGGAACAGGAGTAGGAGTGAGACTCCTGTTTGATTACATCAAGAACTCGGTTGCATAGAAAGGTTTGATACAAGCATTCGGAAACGAGATTTATAAAACAAAGGGTCAGAAGCTAGGTGATAAAAGCCAATCTTCTGATTTAATTTTGAGTCTGCAAGAAGTGCAGAAGAAAATCAAGCATCCATGCGTTTCTGCGAAGCACGTTGGACTAAACCTTCAAGTGTTTATTGTCGATTTGAATTATGCCCTGCATGAGGCTTCTGATTTTCAAAAAGTCTTCGTCAACCCAGAACTCAATTCTAGCACGGCCCCATTGGTTTCTATGTTAGAAGATGATGTAAGTATTCCTAGATTATCAGTTTCAATTGAACGACCAAAACAGATTGAAGTCAGTTTTATGGATGAGCAATTAAAGGAGCAAACCGAGACCTTTTCTGACCTTGAAGCCAGATGGATTTTACATGGAATTGATCAGATTAACGGAGTTTCTATGATTGATAAATTGAACAAGCACAGAAAACGCTCTGTTAAAGGGCATCTTAAAAGAATATCAGAAAGGAAAGTAGAATCAAATTACGAACTGGTTTATGATGATTAGCCGCTCAACCGGTCGGTTTTCGTTGTTCACTAATCACTAGAAAAAATGTCACACGCTAAAATGATAATCGTCCGTCATGGACAATCTGTATGGAACGCTGAAAACCGTTTTACGGGCTGGGTAAATGTAGACCTCGCCCCAAAAGGAATTAAAGAAGCTGCTGAAGCTGGCGAAAAGTTGAAAGACTATCGCTTTGATAAAGGCTTTACTTCTGCATTGCTTCGTGCTCAAAAAACGCTTAAGCTTCTTTTAGAAGTAACTGGTCAAACCGATTTAGATATTACCGAAAACGAAGCTTTGAACGAACGTATGTACGGAGACCTTCAAGGAATGAACAAGGATGAAGGACGCGAGAAGTTTGGTGCCGAGCAGATTCATATTTGGAGAAGAAGTTTCGATTCACCGCCTCCAGGAGGAGAAAGTTTAAAAGGAACTGCAGACAGGGTTTTACCTTACTACAAAGCAGTAATTGAACCTGAATTGAAAGCTGGAAAAACAATTATTGTTGCGGCACATGGTAACAGCCTAAGAGCGCTTATTATGTACTTGGAAAAAATGACTCCAGAGCAAATTCTTCAAACGGAAGTGCCAACAGGTAAACCGCGATTATATGAGTTCGATGCTGATTTAAACGTGCTTAGCAAGGATTATATCTAATTTCGCGGTATGGATATGATGATGGGAAAATCGCTTGTAATAGCGGTTGATTTTGATGGAACAGTAGTCGAACACAAATTCCCTGCAATTGGGAAGCAAATGCCTTTTGCATTTGCAACGCTGAAAGAATTACAAAAGAGAGGTCATCGTCTGATTATGTGGACGTACCGACATGGAGAAAATCTGGATGCTGCAGTTGAATACTGCCGCAAGAATGGCATTGAGTTTTATGCCATCAACAGAAGTTTCCCGGAGGAGCAATTTGACCCGAATGAATCAAGTCGAAAGTTGGATTGCGATATGTTTATTGACGATAGAAATGTTGGTGGTTTCTTGGGGTGGGGCGAGATTTTTAATATCATTCATCCAGAAGCGGCTAGTCAGCAAGGGGAACGTATACAGAAGCAAGAAAAGAAGGGTTTGTTCGCAAAACTATTCCGAGGATAATGGCTACACTTAAAACAAGAGATCAAATAGAATTAATGCGCGAGAGCGCCTTGGTTGTTTCCCGTACGTTGGGTGAAGTTGCCAAGTTGATTAAGCCAGGAGTTACGCCATTAGAATTGGATAAAGTGGCTGATGCATACATCCGAAGCCAAGGTGCAGTTCCTGGGTTTTTAGGATACGGTGGGTTCCCGAATACGCTCTGTATTTCAGTGAATGAGCAAGTTGTTCATGGAATTCCAACGGATAAACCATTGGTAGAAGGAGACATTATTTCAGTCGATTGCGGAGCAATTCTAAATGGATATTACGGTGATCATGCTTACACGTTTGCAATTGGTGAGGTTTCGGAAGAAGTGAAGCAATTACTGAAAGTGACGGAAGAAAGTCTCTATCTCGGAATTGAACAAATTTGTTCTGGAAACCGTCTTGGAGATGTTGGTTTTGCTGTTCAGCAACATGCCGAAAAGCACGGCTATGGTGTTGTTAGAGAATTGGTTGGTCATGGTCTAGGAAAGCAATTACATGAAGATCCAGAACTTCCTAATTATGGAAAGCGCGGATCGGGCAAGAAGATGAAAGAAGGTTTGGTTTTGGCAATTGAACCGATGATTAATCTCGGAACAGAAAAAGTGGCTCAGTTAGATGATGGCTGGACCATTGTTACACAAGACGCAAAGCCATCTGCACATTTCGAGCATGATGTTGCAATTGTTGGTGGAAAGCCAGAGATCCTTTCCACGTTCAAATACGTTTACGAAGCACTTGGGTTGGAAGACCCATTCAAAGAAAATCAGTCGTTTTACAAGCTCTCAGAGACTAATAACTAGCACGTGTTTCACTTTCTGCTCAGAACCATACCACGTCCAATTCTTATTAGATTGAGCTACGTGTTTCGTGTTTTTTCTCCTCTATTGTATGGTGGGGGTAAGTACGAATGTCCTGTCTGTGAGGGGGAATTCAGAAAGATGCTTCCTTACGGATACGATGGCTCGGCAAAGCGCGAAAACGTGCTTTGTCCGAAGTGTTTAACATTAGAAAGACATAGAGTGCTTTGGTTGTATTTGAAGGAGCAAACCGACTTCTTTTCAAAACCTCGTAAAATGCTTCACATTGCTCCAGAGCAACCATTTTTGGAGAAGTTCAGAAAGATGAAGCATCTCGATTTGCTTACCGCAGATTTATTCTCGCCCTTGGCGGATGTGAAATGTGACATTATGGATATGCCGTTTGAGAATAACTCTTTCGATGTCATCTTCTGTAACCACGTTTTAGAACATGTTGCTGATGACAAAAAAGCCATGAGCGAGTTGTATCGTGTAATGAAACCAGGTGGTTTTGGCATCTTTCAAGTACCAATAGATTACAAGCGAGAAACAACGCTAGAAGACCCAAAAATCACTTCAGAAGAAGATCGCGTAAAGCATTACTGGCAAAAAGATCATGTTCGTCTCTTCGGACTTGATTATCC
>JBLHEU010000068.1:0-14959 GCA_047614525.1 Bacteroidia bacterium
AAAATATGGATTGCACAAAACTTTTAGACAGAGCCTTAAAAGCCGAGTTTCTTTCGGCAGAGGAAGGACAGTTTCTTTTCGAAAATGCTGGCTTAACTGACCTCATGTTTGTTGCCAATGAATTGCGAAAAACCAAGCGTAATGATGGAAAAGTGACTTGGATTATTGATCGCAATGTGAATACCACAAACGTGTGTACTGCAAACTGTAAGTTTTGCAATTTCTATCGTATTCCTGGGCATGGGGAGAGCTATATAACAGATATTAAAACCTATAAGGTTAAGATTGAAGAGACGTTTCGATATGGTGGAGAACAACTGCTTTTACAAGGCGGTCATCACCCAGAATTGGGATTGAAGTTCTACGCTGATTTGTTTAAGGAATTGAAGTCTCTTTATCCGAATTTGAAGTTACATGCACTTGGGCCACCCGAGATTGCACACATCTGCAAGTTGGAAGGAATGAGCCACACGGCTGTATTGAAAGAGCTGAAAGAAGCTGGGCTTGATAGTTTGCCAGGTGCTGGGGCCGAGATTTTGAATGATCGCGTGCGTAGACTTATTTCTAAAGGAAAATGTACGGGACGTGAGTGGTTGGAGGTAGCTGAAGCTTCTCATCAATTAGATGTTACGGGTTCTGCAACAATGATGTTTGGTCATATTGAAACGCTTGAAGAGCGTTTTGAGCATTTTGTTTTGCTTCGCGAATCTCAAGCCAAAAAACCTGCACATGCCAAAGGATTTATCGCATTTATTCCTTGGCCGTTTCAAGATGATGGAACGTTGCTTAGGAGAGTTAAAGGAATTAGAAACAGTTGTACTGCCGATGAGTACGTTAGGATGATCGCCATTTCGCGTATCATGCTTCCGAACGTTGATAATATCCAAGCATCTTGGTTAACTGTTGGTAAGGAAACAGCCCAAATGTGTTTAAATGCTGGTGCAAATGATTTTGGCTCAATTATGATTGAAGAAAATGTTGTTTCTGCAGCTGGGGCACCTCACCGATTTACGGCAGATGCCATTCAAGAAGCGATTCGCGAAGCAGGTTTTGAGCCTCAATTGAGAACTCAGCAATACGAATACCGCGAATTACCTGCGGACATGGAGCAGCAGTTGATTGACTATTGACAAACGCCAAGCACAATAAATCCTAACTTTAATAGGTTTAGAAGTTATCATCCCTCAGAATGAAGAAAACACTCCTGCTTGTGCTTATCCTCTGTGCCTCTTTTGGAGCCAAGGCTACGCACAATAGAGCGGGAGAAATTACCATTCAATTTTTGGGAGGACTATCTGTTAGAGCAACGGTTACCACCTACACAGTACCCGAAAGCCCTGCTGACAGACCTTTTCTAGAGGTGGCCTGGGGAGATGGAAGTGTTGACACTGTGCTACGTGTAAATGGTGGTGGAGACGGTGTAGTCATTCAGTCGGGAGTAAAGAAAAGCGTTTACATCTACGAGCATACTTACGCTAGTTCTTCCACTTATCGTGTGTCGATGGAAGATCCGAATAGAAACGGAGGGATTAACAATATTCCTAACTCGGTTAACGTGCCATTTTACATTGAGACCGAGATAATTATTTCGCCATTTGCAGGGCCTAGTAGTACGCCAGTTTTACTGAACCCACCAATTGATGATGCTTGCGTAGATCGTGTTTATGAGCACAACCCAGGAGCGTATGACCCGGATGGCGACAGTTTGAGTTATGAGTTGGTAGTATGTATTGGAGAAGGCGGAATCCCAATTGACGGGTACAATTTTCCTAATGGGATAACGATAAACGCTGTTACAGGGGATTTGGTTTGGGATGCTCCTAATCAGCAAGGCGAGTTCAATTTTGCCATTAAAATTATTGAATGGAGAAGATTAGAGAACGGTAATTATGTTCCTGTTGGCTTTATGATTAGAGACATGCAGGTAACCGTTTTGCCCTGCGATAATAATCCTCCAGAAGTACACACTATTGATGAAATATGTATTGAAGCTGGTGATACTTTAGAATTCCTTGTTCGTGCTTGGGATCAGGATGGAGATCCCGTAACATTAACAGGAACAGGAGGACCGTTAGAACAAGCAATTAGCCCCGCCACTTTTACTCAGCCAATTTCTTCTCAGGATACTGCCGAGAGCACGTTCCGTTGGATTACCGATTGCAACCACGTTCAACTACAACCTTATACAATGTCTTTTAGAGCAGAAGACAATCCGCCTGGGAATGATGTTGAATTGGTCGATTATCACACCACATTTATCACTGTTGTTGGTCCAGCACCCGAAAATCCAACGGCCGATGCGCAAGGAGATGCAATTCAGTTAAATTGGGATCAAAGTGTTTGCGATGAAGTGGTCGGTTACAAGGTTTATAGACGGATTGAAGAATACGGTTTTGAACCTGATACTTGCGAAGTAGGTGTTCCTAGCTATACCGGATACCAGTTTATTGGTTCCACTGAAGGACTAACTGAAACATCTTACTTAGATGATAACGGTGGGGCTGGGTTGACCATGGGAATTGAGTATTGCTACATGGTCGTTGCATGTTTTCCCGATGGTGCGGTTGGCTATGCATCCGAAGAATTCTGTGCTTATTTGAACCGAGACTTGCCCATTATTACTAACGTGAGCGTGCGCAACACCAATATTACTTATGGCTCTATGTACATAGCTTGGAGTAAGCCCACTGAATTGGATACCATTCAGATTCCAGGCCCTTACGAGTACCGTGTTTTGCGTTCGGATATAACCGACCCAACCAATTTTCAGCTTCAAGAAACTTATTTTGACTTAAACGACACCACGTTTGTTGATACACTAATGAACACGCAGGAACTTGAATTCTATTACAAGATTGAACTGTTTAATGATGAGCCCGGAAATGAATTTATCTTGGGAGAGTCTGATTCTGCTTCATCAGTATTTATTGTTGCCATCGGAACAGACAACCAAATACAATTGGTTTGGGATGAGATGGTTCCTTGGATAAATGACACATTTGATATTTACCGTCAACTGCCAGATTTAACATTCTCTTTAATTGACTCTACAACCGAGCAGACGTATGTTGATACTGGATTAGCCAACGGAGTTGAGCAATGCTATAGGGTTGAAAGTCGCGGCCATTATTCTATTACCGGTGTAATTGAACCAATTTTAAATTGGTCTCAAGAAACGTGTACCACCCCAATTGATTCTATTCCTCCTTGCCAGCAGGACGTAACAATAGAGTCTGATTGTGTTGAATTGGTAAATGATTTGGTTTGGACTCAATCAGAAGAATGCCCAGATGACATTGTGGAATATCAGGTGCTTTACACACCTATTTTCGGGGGCGATTTAACGGTAATCGCAACGCATGACCATCCTTGGAATGCATTTGAACATGGCCCATTAGAAACAACAATGGCTGGTTGCTATGCTATTGCTGCGGTTGATTCATTTCAGAACGTTACCGTTTCTGACACCGTTTGTGTAGATAATTGCTCCAACTACACACTGCCAAATGTTTTTACGCCTGGCGGAGATACATACAACGATAATTTCACTCCTTTCCCGTATGCCTTTGTAGAGAGCATTGATATTAAGATTTACAATCGTTGGGGATTGAAAATATTTGAAACAACAGATCCAGATATTCTTTGGGATGGAACTAATAAAGACACGAAATTAGATTGTAGTGATGGCGTTTACTACTACGTATGTACCGTAAATGAAATACGCTTGGCTGGTGTCGTTCCTCGTAACCTACACGGGTTTATACAATTGCTCAGAAAATCATCACTAGGCCCAAATTAATATGTTTACTGGAATAGTTGAAACGCTAGGCACGCTCCTAGAAACAGAAAAAGACGGTACTAATATCCATTTCTCTTTTCTGGCGCCACTTGCCCCAGAATTGAAGGTTGATCAAAGTCTTGCTCATAGTGGCGTATGCTTAACAGTGGTAAAGCTTTTAAGTAAAAGCAGTTACATGGTTACAGCCATTGACGAAACCCTGCTGCGCACCAACCTTGGCGATTTGAAAGTTGGCGATACAGTTAATTTGGAGCGTTGTATGTCTTCAGATGGCCGTTTTGACGGACACATAGTTCAAGGTCACGTTGATCAGCTTGGTGAGGTTATTTCTATGGAGGAGAAAGATGGAAGTCACCTCTTTACTTTCAAGCACGATAAAGGCGAAAATTTTACGGTAGATAAGGGCTCAATTACCATTAATGGCGTAAGCTTAACGGTTTTTAACACTTCGGATATGGGATTTACTGTTGCTATTATTCCCTACACACTAGAACACACCACCTTTGGCAAATTGAAAGTTGGAGATAATGTAAATCTAGAATTCGACATCATTGGCAAGTACGTTGCCCGAATGATGGCACGCATCTGAGCTGATTACATGATTGAAGACATCACCTTTTTGGTAACGTCAGATTTTCCCATGGTATAAAAGTGCAAGCACGGTACGCCAGCTGCAACCAACTCTTTTGATTGTTGAATGCACCACTCAGTACCAACTTCGGCAGCTGCTTTATTGTCTTTACAACCATCAACCTCATCGTACAAATCCTCTGGCACATCAATATGAAACAAGCTTGGTAATAAAGTAGCCTGGCGCTTGGTTGTCATCGGTTTTATACCAGGAATGATTGGAACATTTATTCCTGCTGCTTTGCATTCTTCAACAAACTGGAAATACATTTTATTATCGAAAAACATCTGAGTAACGATGTATTCAGCGCCAGCATCAACCTTCTTCTTTAAAAACTTAAGGTCGGTTTTCCTGTTTGGCGCCTTAATGTGTTTTTCAGGATAACCAGCAACGCCAACACAGAAATTGGTTTCCATTACGTTGTTTAGGTCCTCATCAAGGTAGTTTCCGTTATTCAATTGAACCACCTGTTCAACCAATTCACTAGCGTAAGCATGCCCGTCAGGTTCTGGAACAAAATCAGGTTCGGTCTTAATTGAATCACCTTGTAACACAAGCACATTATCAATCCCCAAAAAGTTAAGGTCGATTAAAGCATTCTCGGTTTCTTCTTTTGTAAATCCACCACAGATAATGTGAGGCACAGCATCTACACCGAACTTATTCATGATGGCAGCGCAGATTCCTACAGTACCAGGTCGCTTTTTGATGCTTACTCTTTCTAGAAAACCACCGGGTCGCTTTTTGTAAACGTATTCCTCTCGATGGTAAGTAACATCAATAAACGCAGGATTGAATTCCAACAACGGTTCAATGCCATTGAAAAGAGAGTCAATGCTTTTCCCTTTAAGTGGTGGTAGAATTTCTATGGAAAAAAGGGTGCTTTTAGCACCCTTTAAATGATCTATGACTTTCATATGCTTTCCTGTTTCTTATCTTACTGACTAGAACCATGTAACAAATGCACATACCCTGTTTCGGCTTCGTATCCAGACCTCACGAGCACCCAATAGTAAACACCATCAGCTTCTTTGTCTCCTCTCCAAGGGTTTAGGTGATAGTCATCCACATCATAACACTTACGTCCCCATCGGTCAAATATCTTAACGTTATTTCCTGCATGAAGGTCTAACGCCACAATATTGAAGTATTGGTTTTCAGGTAGGCTAGATTCTGGATTGAAAACATTTGGAACATCAAGATTACAGTCAATTACTTCGTAGATAATCTCATCCTGATCTGTACCACAGAAGTTACTGATGCTCGCTGTTACATGGTAAAGGCTATCTCCTATATTCAGTGCAGTCGGGTCATCACCAGCAATAATCAATGTATCCTGAGTTAGTCCGAATGGACTCCACTCTAGGTTGTCGAAAAAATCTGTGTTTGTGTTGTAAACAAGTACCATATCACCTTCAACACAGATTCTTGTTGTATCCGTGGTGATTTCAACTGTTGGAGCTGGTGCGAAGAATACGTCCCAAGCTTGAACCATTGCACATTGATCATCAGTGAAAACAAACTGGTAAGACCCTTCCATATCTACAGAAACCGTTGGTGTACCATTAGCCATATCTGGTGTGAATGAAGCGGTTGCTCCAGTTGGACCGGTATATGCCCAGTTGCCACTAGGGGTAGTGAAAGTAGCTGTTAGATCAGCTTGATCGGCCAAGCAAACTTCCAACGGACCTGTAACGGTAAGGCTATGCACATCAATTGTAGCAGCACCGTTAGATGTACCACAATCATTTGTCACGGTAACCTGAATTCCACCAGAAGCTAGAATTGAATCAAGAGATACAACTTGTGAAGTTGCTCCGCCTGGCGACCATGCATACGATGCGCCTATGTCTTCGTTACCAGCATCAAATACCAAGTCTGTACCAGGACAAATGGTCTGGTCAGCTAGGACTACTGCGGCTGGTGTTGGGTTGAAGTCTACAAACACGGTGTCGCTCTGTCCGCAATAATCGCTGGTGTAGATGAACTGATAATCACCGTAAACGTTAATGGTAGCCGTGGTTTGGTAGTTGTCTGTGTTCGGATTGAAAGTTGCTACTCCTCCAGCAGGGCCAGTCCACGACCATTCTCCAAGAATCTCGTAATCCGAAGCAGAAAGCGCGTATTCATCAGAACAAACATCATCATCGGTAAACGATGTAAGTGTTGGAACAGCATGTACTTGCAAAGTGGTATCGTAAGGACATCCGAAGTTATCTGTCACATTAAACTGATAGAAATAATCTCCAGGTGTTGGAGGGAGAACTTCAATCAAAGTATCTCCTTGGTTTACAATAATCGTAGGATCAATACTCCACCAAGCATCTACAATAGATGGAAGATAGAATTCAGCATTCGGGTCAATATCCGGGTTGAAAAGCACGCCCCATTCGAAGATGTATCCATCATCTGCACCAATGTTATCTCTCACTGTAATGGTCCAAGTTCCATTAATAGGACAACCTATCAGGTTGTTGAAAGACTCTTCTGGCAAGTAAGTGCCTGGTGCCATAGATTGTCCAGGTGAGTTTACAATCGTTGGAATGGTATTTCCAGGATGCTCATTTCCCATTGTTCCCCAAAGTGCTCCGTCAGAGAAGCAATATTCCCAACCAATTCCTGGCTGTCCGCTGGTATTGTCAATCGGATCTCCAAGAAAAGTTCCACCTCCACCAAACCCTCCGGCAAATTCAGGTCCAATACCCTCACCAGTGTAGCTATTGAAGAGAATAATACTTGTGCCATCTGGGCAGGTAAGCATCATTTCTAGGTCACCTAAATAGGAGTGTTCTATTGTAATGCATACATCAATGATATCAGAAACATTTTGCACAACCTGTAATGTATCGAAATGAGATATTTCAATATCCGTTTCGTAGTTCACTCCAGAACCATCTGGTAAATACGTAAGTCCTGCAAAAATTCCACCATTAATGAACGCACCAGTAGTTGGTGCAACACCTGTAGTGTCTGTGCTAGAAACACCACCCAATAAGAGTGTGCTTTCTCCAATACAAACTGTGTCTTCTGCTAGGATAACCGTTTCTGCAAAACTTGGTATAGTTGAAACTCTAATCTTAGTAGATGTAGCAGCAATACAGCCAAGTGTATCGGTGACACGCATCTCAACAAAATACCCTGCTCTAACCTGAGGTACAAAGTAAATGTTGGCCGAGTCTTCAAAAATTGTTCCATCAGCAAATTCCCAATCGAACGTACTCGAAGTGTTTTGTTGGTCATAGCCTATTCCTCCTTGTAAACCAGAATGCGGATAACTAGCACTACCATTCAACCAAACTGTATCTCCCAAACAGATATCAATCCAACCTGTATCGGCAGGCATCTGAATCGGATTAGTAACCACGAATGGCGAAAAGGGCTGACAAGGATATCCGCAGGTAATAAGACCTTGGAAACCGTCCCCTTCATCCGCACCATTGCTGACAAATTGGAACGTCAAACATCCAGAAGGATTATCAAACGTAGCCTGCACACTGATACCGTTTGTGTCTGTATCGCTGTTGTATGCTCCAAGTAGCGGTGCCGATGTGTTGTCACCATCATACACGAAAAGTGTATCAGAACCATGTACGTCCCATACATCTCCCACTTCTGGAAACATACGTAGTGTTACCTTGCTACCTGCAAGGCCGTCTGGACAAACGGTGACTGTATATGTAATGCTACTTGGGTACTGGCCAGCAGGGTTGTCATCTTGAAATGCGTGCTCGAACAACGGTCCAAATCCACAATCGAGTGATACCGGACCTGCATCTGTAATAGAAATGGTCTGCTGCGCGAATGCATTGGTGCAAATTAATAGGCTAATAAAAAGGGCAATTCTTTTCATGCTTGTTTATTGAACTTTAAAGTTTTTATCAATCTCGGTAAGAGGAAGAACAACAACCATCTTATTAGTACCCTCAATTCTGAAGTAGTCTCGTGCAAATTCGTGTGGCTTAAGGCCAAGTTTAAACACGTTAATTTCTTTTTTATCTAAGCTGCTAAGACTGATAACCGCAGGAACGGCATCTGGTTTTTCTTTCGGAATAGCTACAATTTCAAAGCTGTTTTCCAAATAATAGGTCCAGTAATCTAATTCAGCCTTGTCTAAACTTTTCAGTTCCTTTCTAGAGAATTTGTCAAGCAATCGTGCATCATAGTCCGAGTTGTTTTGAGCAAACAAAGAAGTAGTAAAAGTTAGCATTGCGATGAACGCGAAGGCGGATAATATGCTTTTTCTCATGTTTAGATTTCCTTATGTAAGGCGCGCAAATTTAACAACTTGATTATAACACGTTTGTGTAGCAGATGGCAGAATTTCTGAATGGTGGTTTTGCAGAGAGAAAAATGACTACTTGCAACTCAAAACTAAAAACCTATATTTGTACGCGATTTAAGGATTATTTGATAGAGGGGACCAGCAGGTCCCTTTTTTAATGATGATAACAGAAGGAATAGTAAAGGCGCTTATTGAAGAGAAGTTGGAAGGATCCGACCACTTCGTTGTATCGGCAAAAGTGTTGCCCGGCAACAAAATCAGGGTTTTTATTGATGGTTTAACTGGGTTAAACGTGAAGGATTGTGTAGCTGTTAGCAGACACATAGAAGGAAGTCTAGACAGAGATGTAGAAGACTATGAATTGCAAGTTTCTTCTCCTGGTTTAACCGAGCCATTTCAGCATCCGTTGCAGTACAAAAAGAATGTTGGTAGAAGCATTAAGGTTACTACCACAGAAGGGGAAAGTTGGAAAGGAGAGTTGATGGAATTTGATGGTGAGAATGTGACCATTCAACCCGAAAAGAAGAAAAAGGAAGAACTAGAGGAGCCAATAACAATTTCGCTAGAATTAATAAAAGAAGCTAAGACAGTAATATCGTTCTAATAACAAGTAATGGACAGTTTAAATCTTATAGAGTCGTTTTCAGAATTTAAAGAATTCAAAAACATTGATAGAGTAACAATGATGAGTATCCTAGAAGATACTTTTCGCTCGTTGCTTATCAAGCAATACGGAACAGATGAGCACATTGATGTAATTATCAATGTTGATAAAGGCGACCTCGAAATTTGGAGAAACCGGACCATTATTGCTGATGATGAATTAGAAGATGATGTGTTGGAAATTTCTCTTACTGAAGCGTTGAAAATCGAAGCTGACTTCGAGATTGGTGAAGAAGTTTCCGACCAGATTAAGCTTGAGCACTTCGGAAGAAGAGCAGTCTTGGCTATTCGTCAGAATCTTGCCTCTAGAATTATGGATCTTGAGAAAGATAATGTTTTTAGAAAGTATAAAGACCGTGAGGGTGAGTTGATTACTGGTGAAGTTTACCAGATTTGGAAACGTGAAATCTTGATTTTGGATGATGAAGGAAACGAACTTATCCTTCCTAAAACTGAGCAAATTCCTAGCGATTATTTTAAGAAAGGAGATACCGTAAGAGCGGTAATTAAAGAGGTTGAGATGAGAAACAACAACCCAGTTATCATCATGTCTAGAACTGATGGGCGATTCTTAGAAAGACTATTTGAGAACGAAGTGCCAGAAGTATTTGACGGACTTATCACCATTAAAAAGATTGTGCGTGTACCAGGGGAAAGAGCTAAGGTTGCAGTTGAATCTTATGATGATAGAATTGATCCGGTTGGAGCTTGTGTTGGCATGAAAGGGTCTCGTATTCACGGAATTGTTCGTGAGTTGAGAAACGAAAACATCGATGTAATCAACTTTACCAATAACTCGCAGCTTTTTATTCAAAGAGCGCTTAGCCCAGCTAAAATTGTGCGAATTGAGTTGAATGATGATACAGCAAAAGCAGATGTTTATCTAAAGCCAGACCAAGTTTCCTTGGCTATTGGTAAAGGAGGGTTCAATATTCGTCTAGCTGGTCAGCTTACAGGATATGAGATTGATGTTTATAGAGATTCTGATGTTGATGTTGAAGACGTAGACTTGGAAGAGTTTGCTGATGAAATTGAAAGCTGGGTTCTTGATGCACTTAAAGCGGTTGGTTGCGATACAGCGAAAAGCGTTTTAGAAATAGGTAAGGAAGAACTGGTTAAGAGAACAGACCTTGAGGAAGAAACGGTGGATAATATCCTTAAAGTTCTCAAAGAAGAATTTGCAGACTGATAATTTATCAGCAAAAAATAAATACTAGTACCACGATACATGGCAGAAGGAACATTGAGAAGATTGGGTGCCGTTGCCAGGGACCTAAACGTAGGTAAAGCGACTATTGTCGATTTCCTCAAAGAGAACGGTCATACAGACGTCAATCCCAACTCTAAGTTGGACGAGAAAATGTATGATAGCCTCGTTGGCGAGTTTGCTGCAGACCGTAAACTAAAGATGGAAGCTGAGGCGAAAGCCGAATTGCTTCAAAAGAGGAAAGACGAGCGAATGGCTGCTAGCGAGGAGCGAGAACGACCTCCTGCACCAGCTCCAGCACCGGTGGAAACACCAACACCCGCTGTGGTTGAACCTGTTGCAGTAGAGCCTGTTGCAGTAGAGCCTGTTGTGGCTAAGCCTGTTACAGTAGAACCTGCTACGCCTGTTGTAGCTGAGCCCGCTACTGCAGAACCTGTTGCAGTAGAACCTGTTGCAGTAGAAGCTGTAGCTAAGGAACCTGTAGCTAAGGAACCTGTAGCTAAGGAACCTGTAGTAGAGTCCAAGCCAGCAGTTAAACCTGAGCCAGTAATTAAGCCAGAAACAACTAAGGTTAGTGGTCCAAAGGTTATGGGTACTATCAACCTTGATGACCTTACTCCGGCTGCGCGCAAGAAAAAGCTAGCCGAAGAGAAAGTTCGGAAAACAAAAGAAGCTGCAGAAGCAGCGGTTAAGGCTAAAGCAGATGCTGAGGCCAAAACCAAGACAGATGCTGAAGCCGCGAAGAAAGCTGCAGAAGACGCAATTGAAAATGAAGTAATTAAGGTTAAGGTTGATAAGCTTGCTGGCGCGAAAGTTCTAGGAAAGATGACTCTTCCGGTAGTAAAACCGAAAGAGAAAAAGCCAGTTGCTACTTCTAACGATTCTGCTGATAAAAAGAGAAAACGTAAACGAGTTAGACGACCTGCCGAAGGAGGCGCAACTCCTCCTCCAGGTGGAGCTCAGCGTGGTGGAGCTAGGCCAGCTGTAGGCGGAGCCCGAGCTAAAAGACCTGCACTTACGGATGAGGAAATCCAGAAGCAGATTAAAGAAACGCTTGCCCGTTTGAGTGGTAATAAAACCAAGTCGAAAGGAGCAAAGTATAGAAGAGAGAAAAGACAAGCCATTGCCGAAAGGACAGAGGCTCATGAAGAGCAACAAGAGCTCGAAAAGAAAATTCTGAAGGTTACTGAGTTCGTAACTGCCAATGAATTGGCAAGCATGATGGAAGTTCCGGTAAATGAGATTATCGGTGCGTGTATGAGCTTGGGCCTATTCGTTTCCATCAACCAGAGGTTGGATGCTGAAACTTTGAGTATAGTTGCCGAAGAATTTGGCCACGAACTTGAGTTTGTTAGTGCCGAGGTTCAGGATAGTATTCTTGAAGAAGAAAATGATGAAACTAGAATGGTTGCAAGACCACCTATTGTTACCATCATGGGTCACGTTGATCACGGTAAAACATCTTTGCTGGATTACATCCGTGATGCCAACGTAATTAGTGGTGAAGCAGGTGGTATTACGCAGCATATTGGTGCTTATGGCGTAGAGTTCGGAGACGGAAAACGAATTGCATTCCTTGATACACCTGGTCACGAGGCATTTACCGCCATGCGTGCACGTGGTGCGCAAGTAACAGATGTTGTGATTATTGTAATTGCAGCTGATGATAGTGTGATGCCTCAAACAAAAGAGGCAATCAATCACGCACAAGCAGCAGGCGTTCCAATGATTTTTGCGCTTAACAAGATGGATAAAGAGGGTGCTAATCCAGACAGAGTTTTGGAGGAGCTTTCTCAAATGAATATTCTTGTTGAAGACTGGGGTGGAAAGTACCAGTGCGAGAAAATATCCGCTAAATCAGGAGATGGCGTTGAGTCTCTTCTAGAGAAAGTATTGCTTGAAGCTGAGTTGCTTGAATTAAAAGCTGATCCAGGCAAGCGTGCTGTTGGTACTATCATCGAATCTGAGCTTGATAAAGGTCGAGGTTACGTTTCTACCATGCTTGTTCAGTCGGGTACACTTAAAGTAGGAGATACGCTGCTTGCAGGAAGCCATAGTGGTAAAGTGAAAGCACTCTTTAATGAGCGCGGATTGCCGATGGACCAAGCAGGACCATCAATGCCAGCACAGGTTCTTGGTTTAGATGGCGCACCATCTTCTGGAGACACTTTCAACGTAATGGGGGATGAGAAGGAAGCTCGTGCAGTTGCAACCAGAAGACTACAACTTCAGCGTGAGCAAGGTCTGCGAACTCATAAGCACATTACGCTTGATGAGATTGGAAGACGAATTGCTATCGGAGATTTCCAAGAGCTTAACCTTATTGTTAAAGGTGATGTTGATGGATCTATTGAGGCACTTTCTGATTCATTACTCAAACTATCAACAGAGAAAATTGCGATTAACATCATTATGAAAGGTGTTGGTCAGATTTCTGAATCGGATGTTCTTTTGGCATCAGCTTCTGACGCAATTGTTATAGGTTTCCAAGTGAGACCATCAATGGGAGCTAGAAAAGTTGCTGAGCAAGAACAAATTCAGATTAAACTCTACAGCATTATTTATGATGCAATTGAAGAGGTTAAATCTGCGATGGAAGGTATGCTTGCACCAGAATTTGAGGAGAAAATTGTTGGTAATATCGAGGTTAGAGAAACCTTTAAGATTACAAGAGTTGGAACCATTGCTGGTTGTATGGTACTTGATGGTAAGGTTAGTCGAAACACCAAGGTTCGTGTTATTAGAGACGGAATCGTGGTTTACACTGGAGAACTTGCATCATTAAAACGATTCAAAGAAGATGTAAAAGACGTTGCCAAAGGTTATGAATGTGGTTTGAACATAGATAAGTACAACGACATTAAAGAAGGCGACATCATTGAAGGATACGAAATTGTTGAGGTAAAAGCGAAGCTCTAATCTCAAGAAAAACGTAATTGACAACGGCCTCAACTGGGGTTAAGTTCATGGGAAAAGGGAAAGACTACTCAGAGTTTCTTAAGCTTAGGTTGGCTTCGTTGGTGGTCTTATCAACGGTTATCTGCTACGGATTTGCCGCTACAGAATTCAGTCTATATACTTTAGCAGCACTTATTGTTGGCGGTACAATGCTAACTGGAGCATCAAATGGTTTCAACGAAATCATTGAGAGAGATCTTGATGCGTTGATGGATAGAACCAAATCGCGTCCGCTTCCCACATCTAAAATGAGTGTTACAGAAGCCTATATCGTGGCTTCGCTTTTCGGAATTATTGGAATAGGAATTCTCGGATTGCTCATCAATCCAATGTGTGGTATACTGGGGCTTATTGCGCTATTTCTGTACGTAGCGGTTTACACGCCATTAAAACGAAAGACACCATTTGCCGTATTCGTTGGCGCTTTTCCAGGTTCAATACCACCAATGTTAGGTTGTGTTGCCGCCACAGAAGGTTTCGGAGAAATCACACATTTAGCCTTAATGATGTTTGCGGTTCAGTTCATCTGGCAATTCCCGCATTTTTGGGCAATTGCGTGGCGTATTAATGATGATTACCTAAAAGCAGGGTTCAAAATGTTGCCATCTCCAGGTGGCAGAGATAAGGCCAGTGCTTTTCAAATCTTGGTTTACACTATTGGGCTGATACCAGTAAGTCTTGTGCCAATATTTTTTGGATACACAGGCATTTTTTCTGCTGTTGTGGCAATAATTGCTGGGATTGTGTTTAGTAAACAAGCATTCGACCTTTACCGTTCTCTTTCTGCCGATGATGCAAAAAAACTAATGTTCGGTTCGTTTGTTTACTTACCAGTTGTACAATTGGCATACCTAATTGATAAGCTTTACATCTATGGAGTCTAAAATACGGGAAGAAAACAGCACACACAGAGCCAAGAAAATGTTGGTCTGGATTGGTGTTGCTAGCGTTGGAATGTTTTTTGCAGCATTCACAAGTGCTTATATCGTGCTACAAGCAGACCACTTTTGGGTGAAGGACCAATTGCCCCAGATGTTTTCTATTAGTACCATCATTCTGTTGGTTAGTAGTGCCACAATGTTTTTGGCAAAACGAAGTATTTCAGCAGGGAATCAATCTGGCCTCAAACTTTGGCTGGCTCTAACTTTTATACTCGGGTTGGGCTTTATGGGAACGCAATATTTGGGCTGGAATGAGTTGAAATCCGAAGGTAAATTTTTTGTTGGGGATATGAATAACCTCAAAGGAGAATATGGAGTGGACTATACCATTATGATGCGTGGTGAGCCAGTACTTTACGACCAAGGTAATTTCTACAAACCAGGCGATATCAACTTTCTAGAGCCAATCAATCAAAGAATAAACGATACGTTCAATATCAGCGGCTCATTTCTTTATCTACTTTCTGGTTTGCATGTT
>JBLHEU010000069.1:0-14817 GCA_047614525.1 Bacteroidia bacterium
AAAGGCACTCCGAATTAAAGGTTTTAGAGCTGTTGTAAAAACACAGCAAGGCGGAGCTGATGCTATGATGGGAGGAAATCAGCCAAGCAGGGAAACGGCTCAGGTTATTGTTGGAGGAGCATTCGTTTCAATTGAAGCTCAAGGCTTGGAGAAACTCGGAAATGCTGAGAAAATGGCCAATCAAATTGATTTTCTCAGACTGAAAGAAATAATTGGAGAGTAATCTCCCAAAAATGACTTTGGAAGGCGGTGGTTATTTGACTACCGCCTTTTTTATTCTCCTGTTTCTTTGGTTGTTTGCTTTTCTTCAAACATCTTAATCAGGTCCTCATCAGATAAACCGAGGTTCTGGATAGAATACTCAGCGTCTTTCGCCAAATGATGTTCTGGATGAGCCTCAATAAACTTATTGTAAAAGAACCTAGCCTGCGCGGTATCGTTCACTAAGTTTTCGGAACAAAAACCAAGAAGAAACCGAGTCTCTGCTACTTTGTAAAATTCACTATGGTCATCGGAAATCGTCCTGAAATACTTGACGGCCAAATTTCCTTGGCCAATTCCCATGCTTACTTCTCCCGCTTTAAAAAGTCTATCTACAGCTAAGCTATCTGGTTGATGAGCTTGATAATACTTGGCATATTCTCGGACCAAATTCATGGCCGTTTTAGAATCGGATTTAACATCTTTACCAGCGTAAACCAAAGCTTCTAAACTATCTAGGGCCGATGTTTGGTTTTCGTGCCCAGAATTCTCCGAATTATTACATGCGGTTAGCACAAATAGAAAAGCAACTATTACAAAGGAAAAGTATCTCATTTTGGGTATTTCATTCTGTATTTAACGTCAATATTTCCGATGGTAATATCTTTCAATCGGCCTTTAAGCATTCTGCGTTTTAGTGCTGGAAGATGATCGGTAAACAGAATGCCTTCTATGTGGTCGTATTCATGCTGAATGACTCGAGCAGCCATTCCATCAAATTCCTTCTCCTGTAAATCCCAATTCTCATCATAATATTCAATGAGAATCTTTGGTTTTCTAGTTACATCTTCTCTAACATCCGGAATACTTAAACAGCCTTCATTGAAATCCCATTTCTTGCCAGATTCTTCAAGAATAATTGGGTTTATAAACACTTTTACAAAACCGTCTAATTCTGGATGATCTTCACAAAATGGCGTAGCATCTACTATAAAAAGACGAATGCTCAAACCAATTTGAGGAGCAGCCAATCCAAGACCAGAAGCGTTATACATGGTCTCAAACATATTGTCAACCAATTGCCCTAATTCAGGGTATTCTGGTTCAATTTCCTCTGCAATCTTTTTAAGAACTGGGTCACCATAGGCCACAATCGGTAATATTTTCGTCTTGCTCATTATTTATTCAAACTATTCATTTGCTCCATGTACGATTGTAAAATAATCGTAGCACTCACTTTGTCCAAAGTGGCTTTGTTAGCCCGCGCTTTCTTTTTTAATCCGCCTTCAATCATAGCGCTAAAAGCTATTTTTGAAGTGAAGCGTTCATCCATTCTGTCTACCTTAATATTGGGGAATTGTTTTTGAATTTTAGCACTTAGCTGGTTGGCACCAGCCGCTGCTTGTGATGGTTCATTATTCATGCGTTTGGGGTCTCCAACAACAATGCAATCAACTGTTTCAGCTGCTGTGTAGTTCTTCAGAAACTCTATCAACTCATTAGGATGCACGGTTGCCAGCCCAGTTGCAATTATCTGCGATGGGTCTGTGGTGGCAATTCCCACGCGTTTTGTTCCGTAATCGATGGCTAAAATTCTACCCATTTCACCTGTTTTTAAGGCACGGCAAAGTTAAGGATTATCTTTGCGGCATGAAGACGGAAGAATTACGCGAGATAGTTGAGCAAGCTTGGGAAAACCGAGAGATGCTGAGTTCGGAGAAAACGGTTGTTGCCATTAGAGAAGTTGTTTCTCTTTTAGACAATGGAACGTTGAGAGTTGCTGAGCCGAAAGGGGTAGATTGGCAGGTAAATGAATGGGTAAAAAAGGCCGTTATCATGTATTTTCCTATTCAGAAAATGGAAACCATTGAAGTAGGACCGTTTGAGTTTCACGATAAGATAGCATTGAAAACAGGACACAAAGATGCTGGAGTTAGAGTTGTACCACACGCCATTGCACGTCACGGTTCGTTTCTAGAATCGGGAGTTATAATGATGCCTTCTTACGTAAATATTGGCGCCTATGTTGGTAGTGGAACAATGGTTGATACTTGGGCTACTGTTGGTTCTTGCGCACAAATCGGCAAGAACGTTCATCTTAGTGGAGGCGTTGGAATCGGAGGTGTTTTAGAGCCTATTCAGGCGGCACCAGTTATTATTGAAGATGATGCTTTTTTAGGTTCGCGTTGCATAGTGGTTGAAGGCGTGAGAATTGGCAAAGAAGCTGTGCTTGGAGCAAATGTGGTGCTTACAATGAGTACCAGAATTATAGATGTTACTGGTGATGAACCAAAGGAAATGAAGGGCTATGTGCCGCCACGTTCGGTGGTTATTCCAGGAACATATCCGAAGAAATTTCCGGCAGGAACTTATAACGTGCCGTGCGCTTTGATAATTGGACAGCGTAAAGAAAGTACCGACAGAAAAACATCTCTCAACGATTCACTTCGTGAGTTTAACGTAGCCGTGTAATGGATAAAGTGCTGGTTATTCAAACCGCCTTTATTGGTGATGCTATTTTGGGGACTGCGCTTCTCGAAAGTCTACATCTTGAGTACCCAAATGCTAAAATTGATTACCTAGTTAGAAATGGAAATCAATCGCTTTTTGAGCAGCATCCATTTCTTAATGATTTGCTGATTTGGAATAAACAAGACTCAAAGTATTCGGAACTGCTTAGAGTATTGAAGGAAGTTAGAAACCGAAAATATGATGCGGTTTTTAACATACAGCGTTATTCGGCAAGTGGAATTCTAACTGCATTTTCAGGTGCAAAGCTTAGAGTTGGTTACAAGAGCAATCCGCTATCATTTATGTTTTCTAAATCGGTTAATCATCGTTTCGGAAAAGGGTTTGAATCCGTGCATGAAGTTGATAGAGTACTAGATTTAATTGTTGAAAATTCAGAGCGAACAAGACCTAGTTTATACACTACGCCAGAAGATAAAAGTTCTGTTTCTGAGTACAAAAAAGAGCCTTACGTAACAATTGCACCGGGCTCGGTTTGGTTTACAAAACAGTTCCCTGTCGATAAATGGATTGAGCTGGTCAATCAAGTCCCAGAAAACCTTGATGTATTTATAATTGGCGCGAAAGGAGACAATAAAATTGCTTCTAGAATTATAGAAAAAACAAATAGAAAAGTATCCAATCTAACCGGAAAATTAAAGCTACTGCAAACTGCGGCTTTGATGAAAGATGCGGTAATGAACTATGCGAATGATTCTGCGCCTGTGCATTTAGCGTCTGCTGTAAACGCACCAATAATGGAGGTTTTTTGCTCAACGGTCCCAGAGTTTGGGTTTACACCGCTTTCGGATAACGCTACAATAATTCAAACCGAAGAAAAATTATCTTGTAGACCTTGCGGAATTCATGGAAAATCGAGTTGTCCTAAAGGACATTTTAACTGCGCAAACTCTGTTGATATTGGTCAAATGGTATCTGCAGTCAGTCAATACCAAGTGTAGTCTTAGTTTTGCGCGTTCAAATGAAATTGGATTCCCACATATCTGAACCCATTTTTAAGCTGATTTCAAACGCAGCTAAAGAACTTAATGTAGAAGCTTACGTGATTGGCGGCTACGTACGAGATTGTATTCTTGGCCGTGGAAGCAAGGATATTGACGTGGTTTCGACCGGTAAGGGAATTGAATTGGCAAAGGCTGTTTCAAGGCAACTTGGAGGTTCGAAGATTAGCGTGTTCAAACGCTTTGGAACGGCTATGATTAACCACAAAGATTTGGAGGTTGAGTTTGTTGGTGCTCGTAAAGAATCATATAGCGAAGATTCTCGAAAACCTGCCGTTGAAGATGGTTCAATAAAGGACGATCAGGATAGACGAGATTTCACAATTAACGCAATGGCCATCAGCCTAAATGATGAAACTTGGGGTGAGTTGGTTGATCCGTTTAACGGAGTAGAAGCCTTGAAACAAGGTATTTTGAAAACCCCGCTAGAACCTGCCAAAACGTACAGCGATGATCCTTTGAGAATGATGCGTGCAATTCGTTTTGCAACGCAGTTAGATTTTCAAATTGAGGATGAATCGTTTCAAGCCATTTACGAGAACAGAGAACGAATTTCAATCGTATCGCAAGAACGAATTACGGATGAGTTGAATAAAATCATCTTAGCCAAAGTGCCTTCAAAAGGGTTTAAACTTCTTTTCAATACTGGTTTGTTGCATCTCATTTTTCCAAAAATGACCGAGTTGTTTGGTGTAGATATTATCAATGGAAAAGCGCACAAGGATAATTTCTACCACACGCTTCAAGTGCTAGATAACATTAGCGAAAACACGGATAATTTGTGGCTGCGCTGGGCTGCAATTATGCATGATATTGAAAAGCCAATTACCAAGCGCTTTCATTCTAAGTTAGGTTGGACCTTTCATGGGCATGAAGACAAAGGTTCGCGAGCTGTGCCGGAGATTTTTAGAAACTTGAAATTGCCCCTTAACGAAAAAATGAAATATGTGCAGAAGCTTGTTCTCCTTCATTTACGTCCAATATCGTTGGTACAAGAAGTTGTAACGGATTCTGCGGTTAGACGGCTTCTCTTTGAAGCTGGAGATAGCGTGGAAGATTTAATGACGCTTTGCGAAGCAGACATTACTAGTAAGAATGATCACCGTGTAAAGCGGTACATGAAAAACTTCGAAATCGTTCGGCAGAAGATGAAAGAAGTGGAGGAGAAGGATATGGTTAGAAACTGGCAGCCGCCTGTAAGTGGCGAAGACATTATGCGCGCTTTTGGTTTAAAACCATGCAGAGAAATCGGCATAATAAAGGATGCGATTAAAGACGCTATAATGGATGGTCATATTGAGAATAATCATGAAGCTGCCGTTAATTTTATGGAGGCAAAAGGAAAGGATTTAGGACTAACTGTTGAAGAGCGAGTTTAACCCGAAACTGAACCGTATTTTTGCACTTTATTTCAGACCATGGCTGTTTATCGTTTTAGAGTTTTTATTGAGGATGATCACGAAATATATCGTGATATAGATGTGCTCGGCAAACAACGTTTTGCTGACTTGCATCAGGAGATTGTTAAAAGTTTCAATTTTCAGAAGAATCAACCTGCAGAGTACGTTCATTCAGATCAATCTTGGCACGAAGGTGACACTGTTGCTGAACTAGACGAAAGTGGTGATGGCGATCATCAGAAAATTGCGAGCCATATTTCTGCTCCAAGACAGCGATTCCTTTGTGTTTTAGTCAGTTTTCGGGAACTAGGTTTAGCTATAGAATTGCAAAAAGTATTGAAGGACGAAGACGGGGTTACTTACCCTCATTTGGTTCGTTCTGAAGGTAACACGCCTTACTATACACAGCCGCCACCAAAGCAAATTGAGGATGAGCCAGAAGACGCGCCAATTCCAGAAATGGAAATGGATATGTTTAGTGGTGAAGGTCCTTCTGAAGCGGAAATTGAGCGAATTGGTAAGGAGGCCGAAGCTGCCAGTAAAGCTGGATTGATGAAAGCTCCAGAAGTTGATATGTCAAGGCTGAAAGAGAAGAGCAGGAAAAAGAAGGAGGAGAGGAAGGAAGATGGTTTTGAAGAGTTCAATATGGACGATTTGATGTAATGCCCACCCAGGCAGACAAAACCCTAATCGTTATTTGTGGTCCAACTGCTGTTGGCAAAACCGAGTTCGCAATTAAGTTGGCGAAAGAACTCAGCACTGAAATAATTTCTGCCGATAGCAGACAGCTCTATCGTGAAATTCCCATCGGAACAGCACAACCTTCTGTAGCTGAATTAGCAGAAGTAAAGCATCATTTTATTGCAAACCGTTCCGTTGAAGAAGATTACAATGCGGGCATGTTTGAGCGAGATGCGCTTGAATTACTTGCAGCGCTTTTCAAGAAACACGATGCTGTTATTTGTTGTGGTGGAACAGGTCTCTACATTAAAGCGCTTTGCGAAGGATTGGACGATATGCCCAAGGCGGATGAAGCGCTTAGAAATGCACTGAATAAACGGTTTGAGGCCGATGGGTTAGAATCGCTTCAAGCGGAGCTTAAACAGCTTGACCCTGTTCATTTTGAAAAGATGGACACCCAAAATCCGCAGCGTGTAATTAGAGCATTGGAAGTTTGTCTTTCAACGGGAAAAGCCTTCTCATCATTTCATGTTTCTGTGAGTAAAAATCGTCCGTTTTCGATTAAGAAGATTGGTTTAGAGTTGCCAAGAGAAGAACTCTACGCTCGGATTAATAAGCGCGTTGATGTAATGCTTGAAAATGGATGGCTTGACGAAGCAAAATCCGTTTATGAAAAACGACATTTTAACGCTTTAAACACTGTTGGATATAAAGAGCTTTTCGCTCATTTATCTGGCGAGATAATCTTGAAGGAAGCGACCGAAAAAATCAAAATCAACACAAGACGTTTTGCTAAACGACAGATGACTTGGTTTAAGAAGGATGAGGCGATTGACTGGAAAGAAAACCACGGTCAACATTCCTGATTTATTTGTAAGGTTTAAGGATTAGAAAACCCATCTCCCAAATCCGCTCCACGCAGTTTCAAATCAGTTCTTTTTCCAGTTGTACAGGGTAATTCCTGCTCCCAACATTTGTCTGTTTTAGTAGGGTAGAAGATGGCTTGATTGTCTATCTCAAACGAAGAATACTCAGTTGGGATTTTCGGTCCAGGTTCCTTCAGTACTGTTTTTGTAATTGCCAACAAAGGAACTAAGGCTAAAACGGGTGCGATTTTAAGTGCCAGACCAAACTTAATTTTGGTCATTGCAAATGTTATCGCGTAAGCAAAAAAGAAAAATACTACGCCATAAATGAACCTAGGATTGGGACCAGATTGCCACCAGAAACCAAAGCTTGCAAGAACGGTAGTTGCTAACGCGAGCTGAATCACTGCAATTTCTGTTCTACGTTTAGCCAACAGATTTATGATTGCACCTATGAGAATAAGTAAGCTGCTTAATCCCACAAAACCCAAAAGTGCTAGAACACTTTTTGACTGAACACTAAGCCAGAAACCAATCCATTCTGATGTTGGTGCACCGTATTTACTGATGTCGTAGCTGCCGCTTCTAGCATGCGTGTCAATCATCTTTCTTGCGTTGGTGGCAAGTTCGCTTGGTACTTTCCAGTCAGTATCTATCAAATCGATGCCTTCCATCGGAAAGACGAGATACCCTGTCTGCTGTACGTTTCGCCCAAGCCAAGGCGCCACAATAAAAGCCCCAAGTAAAACAGCTACACCAATCGACTTGAAATCCTTTGCTTTAATCGTCCAATACAAAACGGGTAAAAGGATAATTATATGAAGCGCTGAAAGCACTTTTATAGTGGATGCAAAAGCAATCAACACTACCAAAACTGGTAATGAGCTTTTGTCTTTTTTGGCAACCAAATAGCTGAAGTAAACCAACGGAATAAGCGTTGATGGAAGGTCTGGAGCTGTGCTGGTTAAGAACCGAAGCAGCAAGAACATTGGTATTGGAAAGAGCGCCCAAATTCCATCGTAAGACGATTCTTTAGAAGCCGTTCTGCTAGCAGAATCGAAACAGCCAATTCCTATCAGCATAAAAAGTAATCCGTTTAAATCGTTAGTGGCCGAAAGCCCAACGGTTTTTAAATTGAATGCGGCATTAAGCAAATGCCAATGTGAGTTAAACCCAAACCTGTCATGCAAATTGGCTAAGCCCAGAACAACTGGGTAAGTATTTATCCAATTCATAAACTGGATGTAATACAAGCCAGAATCATTATTGAGGGATGTATGCAAAGAGCAGAGAACCGTGATTGCCGTAAAAACCAGCATTCCAACCCATCCTAAAATAGACCAGTTTGAAATGGATTGGTACAAACGGACCAACCCTTCTAAGAGGGTTCTGGCAAACAAAACTCCGCCAATTACAGCTAGAATTATGCTGATATGTGCGGTAATCGGAAACCAGAAAGAGAGAATTCCAAGAATGGAAGCGTTGATAGCCGCTCCAACCAAAGTTCCCAAAATAAATGTGTGAACTGGCCTGTTAGGAAAGCCGGTATTTAGTTTTTTGAGAGTAAAAAGTCCGATTGGAGTCCAAGCTAAAATGGCTAGAAACCAAGAAAGTAAGACAATAAGAAAATGGTGCATGGTTTAGAAATCGTAGTAATCCTTCCGCCTCGATAATTTCAGGTCTTGCAAGATGGTTGATTTAACCTTTAGGTCAAAACTCCACATTTGTTGTGCACCAAACGGCACCCAAGTCATGCTAAATTCCCAGCAATGTAGATCTCTGTAAATGCTTAACGAGGTATAGCTCAAATCGTTTCTAACGAAATCGTACCCAGAACTAAAACCGATTTTCCACTTTGGTGTAATAGAAACATCTCCTTGAAATTGTAGTGTTTGAATGATTCGGTTTGCAGCACTTGCAAGGTTATTAATCGAAAGGTTGTAGCTAATATCTAGCCTCCAAGGAACATTGAAATCGATGTATGCAGCTTTCGCAGCATTAATCTGTGCTAATTCTCCTTCTGTTGCTTTATCCGTCTGGTAATCTGCCTGCTTGGTTTTGCCATTCAGGTTTAAGGTTAATGCAACAGAAGCGTTTGTTAATCTGGTTAACTGGCCCGTTTCATTCACCAGCCAAGTGTTTATTGTTCTTCCGGTTGTGTCTTGTGCATAGGGCG
This sequence comes from Bacteroidia bacterium, assembly GCA_047614525.1. Lineage (GTDB taxonomy): Bacteria > Bacteroidota > Bacteroidia > UBA10329 > UBA10329 > UBA10329. The sequence goes on from JBLHEU010000069.1 coordinate 8,855, forward strand.
AAAAATTCATGTTAAAGTTGACGCCAAGTCGATTCAGAATTCTTGTTCTTCCACTAATTCTTAAGTCGGATAAATTCAAGGAGTCTGCAAAGAGGTTGTAGCTCCCAGAAACATTCAACGCCTCTAGAATCTTTACTTTTTTGAATCCCGTAATTGTGTCTTTTTTGGACCGCACTTTCATTTCCAACGTGTTACCAAACCCGTAGGTAACGGCCCCTGTATTATTGGTTGGTGGCCGTCCGTAAATACTTAAAGCATCATGGCTATAGGTTAGGTAACTCCCGTTATTGCCATAATAACCACGCTCGTCTTCTGCTAATTTTGGTCTGTACGAGAATCCAACTCTTGGATTAAATACATGCCGAATTCCACGTATCCAACCCTTTTTGAATTGCACCAAACCGTACAAAGTTGTGTTCATATTTACGCTTGCGTTTACATCTCTATTGCTGTAAAAACCATTGGTAGTATCGCTTAGAGCAGTTTGGGTCTCGTTATCCCAACTTCGGTCTAATCGTTGGAAAAACCAGCGTTCATTATACGTTATTGAAGGAGAAATAGTAAAATATTTAAATGCTTTAAAAGATGTGGAAATAGGAATGGTTTGAATAACACCATTTCTCATTTTATCTAGCGTACCGCGAGTGAAAAAGGTTGAGTCTGTTGTTGTAACTCTATTCTCCATTCTTAGAGAATAGCTAACGCCAATCTTCTCGTACCAACGCTGTTTGCCAATTTGATTTTTACGTTTGAAAGGATAAATACGTTGAATACTGAATGAAATTTGTGGTAGCGTTACGTTAACAATGTTGGTTTGCGTGTTCTGACTGTGGCTAAAGTTTACGTTAAGCGTATAAGGTTTGCCAATCCATCGCTTCGCAAAAGCTATACTAGAAGTGAAAGTATTCGTAAGAAAATCTTGAGTATTCGTGGTAAGTCCGTTGGTGAAGTTGGTGGCCGTACCAGCATTTACATTAGCAGAAAATGAAGTAGATGGCCTAGCTTTTGGGTCTTGTTGGTGACGCCACTTTACAAAGAAGTTGTTCTGATTCGAGAAGTCGGGAAACGCAGGTTGACTGTTTCTTAAGCTATTGTGACTTAGCTCTACGTTTCCGTTGAATTTATATCGCTTTTTGTAATTTGATAAGACCCTAACTCCGTAGCTACCACGCGTGTAAATATCTCCTGTAACAGCAAGGTCTATATTATCGCCAAGATTAAAGTAGTAACCGAAATTCCTGAAGAAAAAGCCTTGCGATGGAGACTCGCCATATTCTGGGAAAATGATTCCTGACGTGCGCCCAGGCTTAGTTGGAAACCAACCAAAAGGAACCACCAATGGTGTGTACACTCCCTCAAACATCAAGAAAGCTGGTCCACTTACTATTTTGTCGTTGGGCATAACCTTCAGCTTTTTGGCCTTTATTAAGAAATGTGGCTCATCTGCATCGCAAGTAGTGTAACCACCATCTTCAATGTAATAATGCCCTTCTTCGGTCTTTTTTACTTTTTCTCCACGCAGATTTCCTTCCCCCTCTTGAGTTACAACGTCTAGTATTTTACCCTTTTCAGTTTCAAAATTATAGCGCATCCGCTTGGCTTTAAACTGTTGGTCGCCACTTTTAAATTCGGGCATGCCAATCTTTTTTCCTGCGGAATCTATAAGGCCTTCTGCGTAAACTTCTTTCGTTTCTTGGTCTATCTCTATATAGGCGGCTTTCAGTTCAATATCCTTATAAGTTATCTGTGCTTCACCAAACAGATAAACCTTTTTGTTCTCTACGCTAAAGCGGATGGAATCTTTGGCGCTGTACTTGATTTCTGCATCTAGTTCGCTTCCTTTCTTCGCAGAATTTACATTCAAAGAGTCAACGGAAGAAGAGTCTTTTGTCACTTCTAACAAGTCTGTGAGCTGTAATGTGGTATCTGCCTTTTCTTCAAATATGGTTTCCGGCTTTGTGGGTGCAACCACCTCGGTTGTGTCGGTAGCTTGATTTAGGAACTTTAACTTCAGGCTGTTCGATTTTTGTGCGAATCCTGCGAGAGAAATCACAACCAAAACAAGGCTTAAAAGGACTGATTTTATCAACGATGCCACACTAATAGTACAAACCACTTTTTATTAGGGGAAAAGGCTTTATTTTTAGGCACTCAAAGCTAACCATTTCATCGGGTACAGAGGTTGGATAATGATGCAAACGCAACCGACCGTTAAACGGTCATTTTTTCTTTTTCTTGCCTTGGCGATGATTCCTTTTTTCGGAATTGGTCAAAATGCCGAGGCGCTCTATAGAATTAAGACTATTGTTATCGATGCTGGGCATGGTGGTAAAGATCCTGGTAATCTAGGAACAGGCAGATATAAAACGCAAGAAAAGGACATTGCTTTAGAAGTGGCACTGCGTGTTGGTGAATATATCGGGAAACAGTTTCCCGAAATAAATATTGTTTACACCCGAAAAACAGATGTTTTTATAGGGCTAAATGAGCGAGCGGACAAGGCAAATAAAATTAAAGCCGACCTTTTTCTAAGCATACACTGTAATGCTTTTTCAAACCCAGAATCTAATGGAGTAGAAACGTGGGTTTTAGGACTCCATAGAAACAAAGAGAACCTACAAGTGGCCATGAAAGAGAATTCGGCCATCTTTTTAGAGGATGATTACAAGACAAAATATGAGGGTTTTGACCCCAATTCTGCTGAAAGTATAATTGCTCTTACCATCATGCAAAGTGCGTATTTGCAGCAGAGTTTAGCCATTTCATCTTATATCCAAGGCCAGTTCAAAAACAGGGTTGGGCGTAGAGATCGTGGCGTAAAACAAGCTGGTTTCTTGGTTTTAAGAAAAACCACTATGCCGAGTATCCTTATAGAGTTGGGTTTTTTAACGCATGCACCTGAAGAGGATTTCCTTAATACAGAAAACGGAAAAGCTTACATGTCTTCTGCCATTTTTAGAGGTTTTAAAGAATATAAGGAAACCGTGGAAGATCCTCTACCAGAGGGATACGAAGAACCTGCGAAAGAAACATCGGTGGAAATCGCGAATAAAGAACAACAAACAGCTAAGCAAGCTGAGAAAGTTAAGCTAGATTCCATTAAAGAGGCAGAAAATCAAGCCAAGAATAAGGCTGTTGTGGATTCTCTTGAGCAGCGTAAAGAGCAACTGCTTGCAAAGAAAAAAACGCGGGAACAAGAGATAGCGAAGAAAGTCGAAGAGGAACGTAGGGCTGCCATTCAGACCAGAATTGATTCGTTAGAGCGAGTGAAGGTGGAAAAAATTGCTGCTTTCGAAAAGCAAAAAGCAGAAGGGGTAGCTCGCAAAGCAAAAGAAGAGGAGGAGCAATTGGCCTTGGAGGAAAAAGCGAAAAAGGAACTAGAATCTAAAGAAGAGGCAAAGGAATGGCTAGAGGAAATTAAGGAAGTTAAAGAGCAAGAATTAGCTGATGCTAAGCGTAAAGCAGAAGTTGAGCAAGAGAAACAAAACTTGGAGCAAATTAAGGCTGACAAACAAAAGGAATTAGAAGAAGTTCAGGCCAATAAAACCGCTGTTGATGATAGCGTAGCGAATGCTGCAAACCTTATTGAGGGACAAGCAAGGATTGATGCATTGGCCAAACAGAAAGAGGTTAGAAAACTAGCGCTTTTAGATTCCATTGTTGCCTCTGTTAGACCGAAAAAAGAAGCCTTATCAGCACAGGCGGACAAAAACAAACTCGAAAAAGCTCGACAGGATTCGATATGGAAAGCTAACAAGGCTGGTGATCCTAAAGCTCCTTCATTAGGGGAAACGGAATTGCTGTTTTTGCAGCTCCGGAAACGACAATTAGAGCAGCGAATTGCAAGCCTGAAAGGGCAAGACGTTGAAACTAGAACGCTAGAATCTTTACCTCGGCCTAAACCTTCTTCTCAAATAGTTTCTGACCCAGTGGTATTGTATGACGAGAAGAAAGAGTTTGGTCTAATACTAAAAGTGCAGGTGATAACCTCGGCAAAAAGATTGGGTAAGTCTGATCCTTCAATCAAGGGACAAGATGTGTGGGAATACCAACAAAGCGGTCTTTATAAATATACTGTGGGAGCCACAGATGATTTTGATGAAATAGCTAAACTGCAAAGCGAATTAAGAGGTCTTGGGTTTAAAGGAGCATTCGTGGTGGCATTTAACAATGGAAAGCGAATTAAAGTGTCTGAGGCAAGAGAATTATTGAAGAGTTCAGAATAACAACCCCATGAAATACTCTAGAGAAATAAGAACAGGATTTATAACAGTGGCAACCATTTTTGCCTTCGTTTGGGGATACAACTTTCTGAAAGGAAATGATATTTTTAGCAAGCAACGCGTTTTTTACACAGCATATACTAACGTTGGAGGTCTTACCAAATCTAACTCTGTTACGGTAAACGGTTTCAAGGTTGGGTTGGTTAAAGATGTTTATTTCGAACCCGTTAATCGCGAATATCTAGTTGTAGAGTTTATGCTCACTGCCGATAATTATGAGATACCAAGAGGGACTAAGGCTGTGTTAGTTGCCGATTTATTGGGAACAACAAGCATCAATTTGCTCACCGGAAAGGAGGAAGGTTATTACAAAGAGGGGGATACATTGATTTCCGACATTGAAGAAGGATTAATGGCTGGAATTACAGATTTATCTTCAAGTTTAGCAACTACCAAGGTTAAAGCGGATAAATTGTTTAGTTCCCTTGATTCTTTGGTTGGAGATATTAGAGATGTTTTAGGGCCTGGTGATAGAAATTCAAGTGTAAATCGGGCAATTACCGATTTGGCTGCTACAATGGATAATCTTAAAAGTGCTACCAAAAAGCTTGATGGAATCTTAGATGAAAACGGAAAGCTCGGGGATATTCTAGCCGATGTTGAAGGTTTCACATCAACCTTGGATGAAAACAAAGATGAGATTGACAACTTGCTGAATAACCTCTCAACATTATCGGATTCATTGGCTTCGGCTGAGCTGGCTTCTACCATCAATAACGCTAACAAAACTTTCGAAGAGTTGGCTTTGGCCATGGAGAAAATAAATAATGGTGAAGGAACTATTGGTAAACTATTTAAGGATGAATCTGTTTATAATAATCTAGAAGCAGCCACAGCCGATTTGGATAGCCTATTCATAGATATCAAGAAAAATCCAAACAGATACGTTCACGTTTCTGTGTTCGGTAGAAAGGAAAAAAAAGACAAGAGAAAGAAGTAACCAATACACATGGAATACATTCCGCAAATACTTTTTTTAGTGCTTATACTGGTTGGGTTCGGCTGGTTTGGCAAAAGCGCAATGCGCATAAGACGAAATATTCTTTTAGGTAGAGATGTTGATAGAAGCGATAACCCGTCAAAAAGAATGGCCACAATGCTCAAAGTTGCAATGGGCCAATCGAAAATGGTTGTACGCCCAATTGCTGGTACACTTCACCTTATCGTTTATGTCGGTTTTGTACTCATCAACATTGAGGTGCTCGAAATTCTGATTGATGGCTTGTTTGGAACACACCGAATTTTTGCACCACTTTTAGGAGGTCTTTACACTGCAGCCATCAGCTTCTTTGAAGTTCTTGGCGTTCTTGTAATCATTGCTTGCGTGATTTTCCTTTGGAGAAGAAACGTGATGAAAATCGGTCGTTTCCATTCAACAGAAATGAAAGGCTGGCCCTTTAAGGATGCTAACTACATTCTTATTATTGAGATTGTTTTGATGAGTGCGCTTTTGATTATGAATGCTGCTGAAGCAAACTTCCCGGATGATTATAGAGCCGCAGGACCATTTTTGATTAGTGGATTGATTGCTCCTTTGTTCTCTAATATGGGAGATGAAACGCTTCATATTATTGAGCGTTCTTGTTGGTGGGCACACATTATTGGAATCGTGTTGTTTCTAAATTACTTACCATTCTCAAAGCACTTTCACATTATGTTGGCTTTCCCGAATGTTTACTT
>JBLHEU010000070.1:0-14613 GCA_047614525.1 Bacteroidia bacterium
ACCCTAAGTGCGCCACTGGCGAATTCACTTCCTTATGAATACACCGAATCCCGTTCGGTAACGTCCATCTCTCAAACTTCTCTTCCTGCATGTGTGCTAAAAGTAGTTCTTGAAAACCGGAAATTTGTTCAAAGCGTATCGCTCAATGCGTGGCGTATTTACCAACGCCAAGATACTACATGCCAAAAACGGCAACCCTGGAGCCTTATAACGGACAATTGCACCCACAACTGGAGTCACTAATCCTGTTAATACCATGATTACGAAGACAAATGAGATGGAAACCCAAAATATTGGGTTGCGAAGTGCATCAGATTGAAACTTGAAAGCCGCCAAAACCAGCAATAGGAGAATCATAATGTTCTCTAATCCTGAAAGTGCCATAAAAGGCGAACGTATATTCCAAGGATACGGACGAAACGTTGCGTTAATCAAAGCCATCGGAACTGCTTTTATCATACTCCAAGCGTTTGGCTCAAGTATTGGAATGTCGATGGTGCTTCCCGTTTTACCATAATCCAAAAGCACTTGGTAGTTCTTACCTATTTCCAATGAAGTAGATGAAGCATTTTCTTTCTTGGCATCTTTCCAGTAAACGGCATTTAAGGCACTTGTAAACTCTAATTCCCTTCGGTCGGAAATGAACTCCAAATCATCATAGTTTTCAGCCCCTATATATAAGGTGTCATTTGCACTTGTTTTGATGTACGTTCCGCCCTCTGCTAATTGGTAAAATTCGTACTGCCTTTGCGCTATGCGTTTGAACAAACTTTTCTCAGGAGCTATTTTATCCAATCCGATAAGACCAGTAAAGCCCAAAAGGAAAACGCCAGCGAACCAAACCACGGGATGAACGGAATTGAACTTTCTTGATAAAAACCAACCAACTAGGCCCAAACCAATTGCCGCTAAGGCGTAGCTTTTCACAGTAAGAAGGAAGAAGAGGCTGAGCAAAACAGTTAGCAATTGCTTGAAGGAGAAACCATCGTTTACCATCTTCATCACTCCAAAAAGGAATAACCCCAAGCCAAAAAGAAGAAGCGGTTCTTTCAAAACTCCAGATGCCCAAAACATCATTCCTGGCATTAGAAACACTCCAGCAAAAAACCACCTCTCTTTACTTGGTGCCATTTGTTTCAGGAAATGTAGTATCCCTGTAAGGCCCATCAGCCCGAGGAAATTGACAACTACGCTGTGTACATTATAATGACCGAGAGAAAACAACCGAACAAAAGCATTGAACCTGATTATCGTGTGTGTATCATTCGCAACGCTACTTCCATACGGACGATACCAATGGTTCATTTGGTCGTAATACTGATCAAAATGAGGTGTATTGTTTCCCAGTCCAAACAGCATTTTGAAGAAATCGACTGGGGCCTGATGTAATGCCGAATACATGACCATAGCATCATCATAATACTTCCAAATATCTGATGTAGAACGATCTGAATAGTAGTATGTATATATAAGGTATAAAAAGAAGCCGCTGAGCACCTTAAGAATGAATACACCTTGAAACCATCGTATAGGAATGTTGCCAATCCTGAAGAAATTCATCTTGCCAATTAGGAACAGGAAAAAAGCCATAAAGCCAAGTGTAAGTGCGGTTCCTTCTAGATGATACATAACGCCAAAAGTAAGTGGTTTCTATGTTGATAACTCAGGAACAACCTACGGTTGCTGTTCGCTACTTTTGCGGCACGATTCAACGTACATACACCCGAAATGAGCAACGCCACAACTGACCAATTGACAACTGTAGAAACTGCCGAAGATCTTGGAGTACTTCCTGCGGAATTTGAGAAGATTAAAGAAATTCTAGGGCGCACACCCAATTTTACAGAGCTAAGTATTTTCTCTGTAATGTGGAGTGAACACTGTAGCTACAAGAACTCAATTAACTGGTTAAAAACGCTTCCGCGAGAAGGGTCTAAAATGCTGGTTGAGGCAGGTGAAGAGAACGCAGGTATGGTTGACATTGGCGAAGGTTTGGCGTGCGTATTCAAGATTGAATCGCACAATCACCCTTCGGCTTTAGAGCCGTACCAAGGAGCCGCAACTGGCGTTGGTGGAATTAACCGAGACATCTTTACTATGGGTGCTCGTCCAATTGCGCAATTAAACTCACTTCGTTTCGGGAACCCAGATTTGGATAGAACGAAATGGTTGGTAAAAGGTGTTGTGAAAGGCATTGGCGATTACGGTAATTCTTTCGGAATCCCTACAGTTGGCGGAGAGGTTTTCTTTGACGAATGCTACAACCAAAACCCGTTAGTAAATGCCATGTCGGTTGGAACGCTAGAAGTGGGAAAAATGGTTTCGGCCACTTCTTACGGAACAGGAAACCCTGTTTTTATTGTTGGTTCTTCTACAGGAAAAGATGGAATTCACGGAGCGGCTTTCGCAAGTAAGGATATTACTGAAGAAAGCGCTGGTGATCTTCCAGCAGTTCAGGTTGGTGATCCATTCCAAGAGAAGTTATTGTTAGAAGCTTCGCTTGAAGTGATTGAAACAGGAGCTGTGATTGGAATGCAGGATATGGGTGCAGCAGGAATTACATGCTCCACTTCTGAAATGAGCGAGAAAGGCGGCTTCGGAATGGATATCTGGTTAGATAAAGTTCCAACGCGTCAGGATAATATGCTTGACTGGGAAATCCTTTTGAGCGAATCGCAAGAGCGTATGCTTATTGTAGTTGAGAAAGGAAAAGAGGAAGCTGTACTTGCCGTTTTTGATAAATGGGATTTGAACTGCGTTGAAATTGGTATTGTAACTGAACCAAATCTTGGAGAAAGAGGCGGAACGCTTCGCTATTTCATGAATGGCGAATTGAAAGCTGAACTACCCGCTTGGGATTTAGTTCTTGGTGGTGGTGCTCCGGTTTATGACCGCGAATACAAGGAGCCAGCTTACTATGCTGAATTCCAGAAATTCAATATCGATCAACTTTCTGAACCAGAGAGTCTAAAAGATGCCGCTTGGCATCTAATTGGAAACTTGAATATTGCATCTAAAAATTGGGTGACCGAGCAATACGACAGCATGGTTGGAACGGTTAACATGAGTACAAACTCGCCATCTGATGCCGCTGTTGTAAATATCAAAGGCAGCAATAGAGCATTGACGATGACAGTTGATTGCAACGCTAGATACGTTAACGCAGACCCTGAAAAAGGAACTCAAATAGCAGTTGCTGAAGCAGCAAGAAATCTCGTTTGTACAGGTTCCGAACCAACGGCCGTAACCAACTGTCTCAACTTTGGGAATCCATATCAACCAGAAGTATTCTGGCAATTTGTTGGCGCTATTAAAGGAATGGGCGAGGCTTGTAGAAAGTTTGATACGCCAGTAACTGGTGGTAACGTAAGTTTCTACAATCAGTCCGTTTTTGGAGATAAAACCGAACCAGTCTTCCCTACTCCAACTATTGGAATGGTTGGAATACTAGCTGATAAGGATGACCGAATGACGCTGAATTTCAAGAACTCTGGCGACTTCATTTACTTGGTTGGAACAGCAAGAAACGATGTCAATTCTTCGGAATACTTGTACAGCTTCAGAGAAGTAAAAGGTTCGCCTGCTCCGTACATGGATTTGGATGAAGAACACACATTTCAACTACAAATTATTGATTTGATTAACGAGAAAGTCGTTGCGTCTGTGCATGATGTATCTGACGGTGGTGCATTTGTGACTGTTCTTGAATCAGCATTGCCAAACGGTTTCGGTTTTGAGATTGAAACGGACGATGAAATCAGAAAAGATGCGTTCCTATTTGGTGAAAGCCAAAGTAGAGCGATTGTTTCTGTTACTTCTAAAAACCAGGAACAATTCGTTGAAATAATGTCAGCTTCAGAAATTGACTTCTCTCTTCTCGGAACAGTAACCGAAAGCAACCAAATGATTGTGGATGGTGAGGATTTCGGAAAAGTGAGCGAAGCAGATAAGACCTACAATTCTGTACTAGCCGAGAAAATGGCCTAAGCTGTTTAAACCAGCGCACTACTTGTTCAGCTTATGTTATTCATAAACAGAACTCATCAAAGTACATTTGGTGAGTTTCGGTGAAAGCTTATTTTTGAACGCTTGATAAGAATCAATTGGTCAAATTGGCCCTCAACATCTAAAACAGCAAAAACATGAGTCGTCCACTTCCTTTAGATATGATGTACCGTTGGGAAAAAGAATGTCCCAACTTGGTTTTCTTGCGTCAGCCAATTAATGGCAAATGGCACGAATGGACTTGGCAAGAAACGGGGCAGGAAGTGCGTAAAATGGCCGCATATCTAAAAGGCCTTGATTATGAGCCCGGTACTAAGATTGCTATGATTTCTAAGAACTGTGCGCATTGGATTATTGCCGATTTGGCAATTCAAATGGCTGGCTATTGTGGTGTTCCATTATACCCGAACCTTAACGAAGAAACCATCAAGCAAATCTTGGAGCACAGCGAATCCAAGATGCTAATGGTTGGAAAGTTGGATGATTGGGCTTCTATGCGACCAGGTGTTCCAGATAATGTAAAATGTATTGCGTTTCCTTTTTATGCTGAGCAGGGATACGAAGAGTGGAACGACCTTGTAAAAGGTGTTGAGCCAATTAAGGAGAACGTTCATCGCGACCCTAATGATATGGCCACTATCATCTATACCTCTGGCACCACCGGAATGCCTAAAGGTGTATTGCACAAGTTTCACAATTTTGGATGGGCTGCTGAAAAGGCAACAGACGAATTGAAACTAAAACCGCACACACAACGGTTTTTTTCTTACCTCCCACTCTGCCACATTGCTGAAAGATTGTTAGTTGAAATGGGAGGTATTTATTCTGGTAGCCCAGTTTCTTTTGCAGAATCTTTAGACACATTTGCCGCAAACTTGGCAGAAACAAAGCCAACCGTTTTCCTTGGAGTTCCAAGAATTTGGAGCAAATTCCAACAGGGAATCCTTGGGAAAATGCCACAGAAAAAATTGGATTTGTTCTTGAAAATTCCAATTCTTAACGGAATTGTGAAGAAGAAAATTCAAGCCGGTCTTGGACTTGACCAAGCAGAAAACGTATTTACAGGAGCTGCCCCAACACCAGATGCTCTAATATATTGGTTCGCAAAACTGGGTATCAACATTCAGGAAGCTTACGCGATGACTGAAAACTGTTGCTACAGCCACGTTACCCGAAATGATGCCATTAAGGTTGGTTATGTAGGACAACCATTGCCAGATTGCGATGTAAAACTGAGCGACATCAAGGAGATTCTTGTCAAGCACGAAGCTTTAATGGATGGCTATTACAAAGAGCCAGAATTGACAGCAGAAACAATGGTTGATGGCTGGCTTCGAACAGGAGATGAAGGCTACATTGATGATGAAGGTTTCTTGAAAATTACTGGTCGTGTTAAAGATCTTTTCAAAACAACAAAAGGAAAGTATGTTGCCCCATCCCCAATTGAAATGAAACTTTCGGAGAACTCTGATCTTGATCAAGTTTGTATAGTAGGAGATGGCCTACCGCAACCAATTGCGTTAATGGTTATTTCTGAATCGGGAGCTAAAAAGTCTAAAACTGAGCTGACTGATAGTATCCTTAAAACGCTAGATCGTGTGAATCCTGTATTAGATCATCATGAACAAGTGAAGAAAGCTATTCTCATTCGAGAAGCTTGGACCGTTGAAAATGAATTACTCACGCCAACAATGAAAATTAAGCGTAATCCAATCGAGAAAATCTATCACAAACACTACGAAACGTGGTACGAATCTGACGACAGAATTATCTGGGAATAATTATTCATATCCCTGATTCAAAAAGCCGTTAAGCAAATTGCTCAACGGCTTTTTTGTGCTCAAATCAATGTGTCGGAATCTTATAACTTTTGGTTTGAATCCTATTAATATCGCATACTCTATTAAGTTAAATTTGACTAAAACATTAAGTTAACTCAATCTAGAATCAAACTAAAAACATGAAACACATTTTACCAATTTGGGCTATGCTTCTTCTTGGAGTTTTTGCAAATGCGCAAGATTTTAACGGTTATGCGCTGTATGCAAACCAAAACCAAAATAGCGCTTTTCTTATCGATGATGAAGGTGATATTGCAAAAACGTGGACGCTTCCAAGCTCCGCTAATTACGCATGTGCGCTAGACGTTAACGGGAACTTTGTTTACGGTGCAGTTAACCAAGGAAACTCTTTGAATGGTGCAGCAGTTGGTGGCAAAGTTGTTTCTATCGATTCTGATAACAACACAGTTTGGGAATTTACTTACTCAAGCGCAGATCACGTTTCTCATCACGACATGACGGTTTTACCTAACGGCAACGTGCTTTTAATTGCATGGGAAGTTAGGTCTGCTACAGAATTAACTCAGCACGGTTTTGATGGTGCAAACAGCGAAAAATGGCCCACTCACTTCATTGAGGTTCAACAAAACGGGTCAAGCGGTGAGATTATTTGGGAATGGCATATGTGGGATCACATGATCCAAGACCATGATGCTAGCAAAGACAATTACGGAGTGGTTGCAGATAATCCACAATTAATGGATGTGAACGTACCTGCTGGTGGTGGTGGCCCCGGAGGAGGCGGTGGAGATTGGTTTCACGTAAATGGTATCGATTACAATCCTGAGTTAGATCAAATTGTATTCAGTTCTAGATTTTTAAGCGAGATATTCGTGATTGACCATAGCACAACTACAGAAGAAGCGGCAACACACGCTGGCGGAAACGCTGGAATGGGTGGAGATATCCTTTATCGTTGGGGAAATCCATCTAACTATGGTCTGTCTGGAACTCAGGTTATTCCTGATGCAACGCATGATGCACGTTGGGTAAAAGCTGGTAGACCAAATGCTGGTTACATTCAGATATTCAATAATAAAGGAGGGGGCAGTAGCACATCTACCGTTGATGCTTTCGATCCACCGTTGAATGGATACAATTATGATAGGACTGCAGGACAAGCGTTCACTCCATCTTCTTACGACCTGCGACATGTGTGCCTAGAATATTCCTCTGGACAATCAGCATCTGACAGAATGAGCAACGGAAACGTGTTTGTGAATGTGGCAGATGAATATATGTACGAGGTGGATGATGAGGACAACATCGTTTGGCAATATGCCGCTGGTCCTAAAAAAGCATTCCGTTACGAATGTGATTACGCTGGTCTTACAGCACTTTTAGGAGCAGATCCTTGTGGATTAGTTGGAATTAACGAAGCAGAAGCTGAGAACATTTCAATCTATCCTAATCCATCAAACGGAATTTTCAATATCAGCGGAATTCCTGCAGACGAAACCATCAATGGTATTTCGGTTTACAACATGATTGGAAGCAAAGTATTGGGTTCAAGCAATACAAATTCAATTGATTTAACTGAAGCTTCTAACGGTTTCTATTTCATCACCATCAACTTTGAAAGTGGAGATAGAATTACACGAAAAGTTTCTGTTCAACACTAAGAGACCATGCGATTTAGGTTAACATTCTTATTGATTTTAGGCTGTCTGAGCAATGCGCTCGGGCAGTCTAATTTCTATCATGCAGACACTATTCAGGAGATTCGAATTACGTTTTACGAATCTAACTGGGATGAATTGCTCGATGCATTTTATGTGGCAGGTGATGGCGACCGTCTAACCTGCGATGTTGAGATTAATGGTGAGGTTTTAGACAGCGTTGGAATCCGCTATAAAGGATTCAGCTCTGTAAGTACAGATAGAACCAAAAATCCATTCAACATTAAGCTTGATTACGTTCATGCCAATCAAGATTACGATAACATTACCAAGATAAAACTGGGCAATGTAATTCAAGACCCTTCCTTTCTACGAGAGGTTTTGAGTTTTGAAATTGCTCGTAATTACATGCCTGCTTCTCAGGCCAATTTTGCGCGGCTTTACATCAATGATGTTTATTGGGGATTGTACACCAATATCGAAGATGTGAATGACCCATTTTTGGTCGATCATTATGGAGAAAGCCACGGCTCTTTCTTCAAGTGTGCGCCAGAAGATTTAGACTTTGATGGCGATAACGCCAACCTCGGAAACAGCTACGGAACAGACTCAACCAATTACTATCCGTATTACGATTTGAAATCTGAGTACGGCTGGGAAGACCTTTACGAATTGGTTGATGTACTCAACGAAAATCCAAATGATATTGAAACGCTTCTAAACGTTGACAGAACGCTTTGGATGCACGCTTTCAACTACTCTGTTATCAACTTCGATAGCTATGTTGGATATGCACAGAACTATTACATCTACCAACAAGACAACGGTCAGTTCAACCCAATTCTTTGGGATATGAACATGTCTTTTGCAAGTTTCAGATTGGCAGACGCATCCGAATTCTGGGATGGTTTTACCATTGGCGAAGCAAAAACAATTGACCCGCTTCTACATTTAAATAGCGTATCTGTTTATGACCGGCCGCTCATGCGAAACCTGTTTGAGAACACCACTTACAAGCGCATGTATTTAGCACATATGCGTACAATAATGGAGGAGAATATTGGCAATAGCCTCTACTCTACCCGTGCTCAATTTTTGCACGATTTGATTGACACATCTGTGCAAGAAGACACCAACAAATTTTACGGATATGATGATTTTCAGAATAACCTAAACTCAACCGTAAACGACCTTATTGATTATCCTGGGCTTACCGATTTAATGGAAGCCAGAAATACGTATTTGAGTTCGTATACTGGTTTTCCTAATGCACCCACCATCTCAAATGTAGCTTCATCAACGACCAATATTACATTAGGTGGAAGCGTAACAATTACTGCCGATGTAGTTAACGAAGATGAAGTCTTCCTTGCTTACCGCTATGGCGCTAACGATGTTTTCACAACCGTTTCTATGCTGGATGATGGAAGTCAAAATGATGGCACTTCGGGTGATGGAACTTATGGTCGAACACTCTCCAATATTGGCAATACCATTCAGTATTATGTGTACGCGCAAAACGCGGACGCAGGGAGATTCTCTCCAGAAAGAGCGGCTTACGAATTTTATGAAATTCAATCTCAAATCACTTCTGGCGATTTAGTTCTGAATGAATTAATGGCTTCGAATGACTTAACAGCTTCTGACCAATTTGGTGAAAGCGATGATTGGATTGAGATTTATAATACCACTCAATTTGACATTTCGACTTCCGGTCTTTACCTAACGGATGACTTGACAAACATTGATAAATGGGCATTGCCCAATTCAGTAATTCCTGCTGATGGTTACATGATTATTTGGGCTGATGAAGATGGCGAGCAAGGTGATAATCACGCCAATTTCAAACTCTCATCTACAAGTGGAGAATTTGTTGGATTGCATTATGGTGATGGAACTAAGATTGACAGCATAAGCTTTGGAGTCCAAACCACAGACGTTGCTTACGGGCGTTTCCCGAATGGAACCGGTCCTTGGATTACAATGGCGCCTACTTTCAATGGCAACAATAATTTTACAGGAGTAGAAGAAATCGATGAGCTAGAAGCAACGGTTTATCCAAACCCAGCAAATGGTAATTTCTTCGTCAAATTTGACGAGCCACAAGCATCTAAAATCGAAATTTTCTCAGTTGATGGAAAGCTACTTTCAACGCAACAATTCAACACAAGTGGATCTATTCAAGTGGATATTTCAGACCTTATATCTGGATTGTATTTGGTGTCAATTTCAACCGAATCATCTATCACAACCAAACGACTTATCATTAACAACTAATCGTACTATGAAATCACTTTTCACAACCCTATCTGTCTTGCTAATTGCTGGCTTTTCGCAAGCACAGACATTTATTAACTATACCGACTCTACGTCAGGTTTAGCAAACAATGGAGTTAACTGCTTAGATGTTGCGCCTGGCGATGTTATGTGGTTCGGAACCCAAGCGGGTGTTTCTGTTTTTGATGGAACTAATTGGACCGCTCATAACACGAGCACAGATGCTGGTTTTGTAAACGATGTGGTGACCGCTATCAAAGTAATGGCTAACGGTTATGTTTGGATTGGATCCGATTTTGGAGCTGCGTATTATGATGGAACATCTTGGACGACTTATACCGAAACAAATGGTTTAGGAGAAGATCGGATTAAAACCATTTACGAACTTGTAAATGGCGATGTTGCTTTCGGAACGAATGACGGTTACAGCATATTCGATGGCACAGATTGGACTTCCTTTGGCACAAGTGATGGCTTGCCTTTTGGTGGCGTTACTAGCATCAACCAAAACGCAAGTGGTGTGCTTTATTTGGGAACAGCCTTAGGTGGTGTTACTATTTCTGATGGTGGATTTGATGAGATTACCGAAGACGAAGATTTGCTAAACGATAAAGTGCGAGACTTGGAATTCGATGATCAAGACCAAGTTTGGGTTGGCACTTCAGAGGGTATTTCAGTTTTCAATTCTCAGGATGAGCTAGTTGCAGAACACAAATTCGTTTTCGAATTACCTGCACCAGATAGTATTAACCCAATTGAGGACATTAAGATGGATTCTCAAGGAAACGTTTGGGCTGGCGTGTATATAGACTACCTTGTTACCGAAGGTGGTGTTTCTGCCTACAATGGCACCGAATGGGTTCAATACGAACCAGCAGATGGTTTAGTCGGACCTGTTGTTCGTGAGCTTGCTATCGATTCTCAAGACAACGTTTGGGTTGCAACTAGCACAGGAGTTTCAAAGATTTCTGATGTTGATTTAGGTGGTGGTTCTGGAACAGGCATATTGAACAGCGAAGAAATTACCGCTCTTAACCTGTATCCAAATCCAGCTGCAGATCAAATTTCAATTGAACTTCCTATCGGAAATGAAATTGGTCTTATTGAGTTCTATGACGCTTCGCTTCGATTGGTGAAATCAGAAAACATCAACCAATCTTCAGGAACAATTCAAATTTCTGTTTCAGATCTGAAATCGGGAATGTATATCACCAGAATTGGTAATGCTATTTCTCGATTGATGATTGAATAGCCAAGTTAGACTTGACGTGATTTAAAGCCGTTTTTCAGGGTGGCTTTTTCATTTATAAAATCTCTGGGACATGACTTTCACACCTTGATAACTGAAGGTTAAATCTTACTTTTCGCCAAATGTTTATTATTCGCCAATGCCATATCACCAATTAGGTATTTAACCGTTTGTCAAAATTCTTGAAACTCCACTTTATTCTGCTCTTACTTCTTTGTGGCTTCGCAGAAACAAGCTTTTCGCAGCAAATTGCCAAGGATGAAAACGGTGTCTACAAATTCAAACCTAACTATATACCTGAGTTAATAGAAAGTGGCCTGAGCAACCCAAAGGTGAGCGTGATGTGGCAATCACTTATGGGAGAACCTATTGAGGATTACAAGTTTTACTGGGAAAGAGGCTTTCATGCTTTTAGAGGAGAACACGTTGATGTCGCCCTTAAAGAACATCCAGACCTGTTGGCTCGATATAAGGATCTGCGTCCTTCATTTACATTGTCATTTCATGTGCAAATCGGCTGCCCTAAAACGGGCGACTGTTCGTATTCAATCACTCATACAGTTTCTTCCAACGAAATACTGGTTAAACGAGCGGGCGAAGTAGCTAACTTTTCTTTACCGTCAAGCTATAGTTGGGAGCGTTTTTTCGGAATGAATGAAAAATCTGCCGATCCACAAGTAATTACAGATATGAGGCAAGCTTTTATCAAAGGCGCGTTTATAAATGTGCAAAATGTTCGTCTTTATGATATCAAATGGCCTCAATCTCTTGACTTTATTTGGGAAGAACTTTTGCGAAGAAGAAAACGCAAAACTGACAGAGACGATAATAAAACAACACAGGAAGATTCTGATGACGAATGGGCAACAAGTGAAGATCAAACTGATGCTGGTTCGGAGAGTGATTCGGAATGGGCTACTGAAGAATCGAATACCGATAATGAATGGGCAACTGCTGGTTCAAGTGGCACCGACAAAAAATCAGTCCCCGTTATTGAGATGCGTAACAGCAAATATGGCGTTGTTGACCAAGCTACTGACAAGGTTCTTATTCTCTTCAAGTTTGACGGAATTAAAAGCTTCAAAAACGGTTTGGCTACTGTTAGAATGCTAACGAAGCGAGAGATGTTTGAGGAAAAATCTGGTTCCAAAAGATTCAAGTGGATTGAAGAATATTACAGCGTAGGAACTGTGGATGGAGCTGGCAATTTCATAGCCCCTACCCGTGAGTTACTTATTGGAATTCCTATTTCAAATCTTTTTTGGTGGGATAAGTTGTTTGCTGATAACGGACAATGGGGTGATGAAAATTTTGGAATGACAGAATATGGAATAGAAGCCTGGGAAAAACCGATAAGGAAATTTCAGGAACATGCCAATCGGGTAAAAAATTCTGGAGGCATCGTTGAATTATACCAGAATGAAAGAGAAGCTAATGCACCTTGGTCGGGCCCTCAGCCTCCCGAAACGCAAAGAACCGAATGAAGTATTTGATATCGATAGTACTGATGTTGCTCGTTTGTATTTGTGCCATTGCACAGGATGCCAAACAACAGGCTAGAGCATATTACTTTCAGGCCGAAACCATGTTCAATGCTAAGAATTATCCCAAAACCATTGAGTATTTAGCGGAAAGCAAACAGCTGCTTGGAACCAGCAATGCAAGTATTGAGGCACTCTTGGTAAAGGCCCATTTTCAGAGCAACCAATATTCAAAGGCAAAACTAGCACTAGATGCATTCTATACTTACAATCCAACCGGGCAATTACAAAAACAGATAGCGCCATTTTTGGTACGTGTAAACGACAAACTGAATGAGAAAGGAGAAGCAGAACGAAAAAAGCGGAACCAAAAGGAAGCGTTATACGGCCAGTACATAGAACAAGGAAATACTCAAGTACAAAAAGGAGAGCTGCCTGCGGCTGTTGAAAGTTTCGAAGCTGCACTTAAGATAAAACCCAATGATGCTTACGCCACCAAAATGCGCCAAAAAGCGCAGACCAAGTGGAATAATAAACTAAAAAAACTGTTCTTGATAAGAGGAGAAATCGCCCTTTTGGATGATAGCCTCGACACCGCAAAAGGATTATTTAAATATGCACTAAAGCTCGTGCCAGGAGATACTGGCGCTATTCGCAGACTAGAAGAGCTTGAAACGCTCTACCCCATTGTCGCCCAAAAATTCCAGGATATGGGTGACGATTTTTTTGTGGAGTTCAATTGGAGAAAATCCAAGGAGAGTTATAACAGGTCTCTAGAATACAGACCCGAAAACCCGTACATCGCACAAAAGTTAAATGAGATTTCGGACAACTCGGATAAAGGGTTTCTTCTGGCCAATTTCACCGACTCTAGAGACGGGAATGTTTATGGCGTGGTACAAATTGGTGATCAAACTTGGATGTCGGAGAACATGCGTTACGTGTCTGAAGGTTCTGTTTGTTACGAAAACTTAACTGAACATTGTAAAATATATGGAAGACTTTACACCCGTAATGCTTCTAGAAAAGCGTGCCCGAAAGGATGGAAATTACCGAGCGAATCAGACTTCTATGAACTAATCAGTAAGCGAAGCAACACCTACACGCAGTACACTTTTCTGACTTCAAGTAGAAGTGGGTTTAACGCAACAACTGGAGGTTACTGGATTCCAGAGTCTAATGAGAAATTCACAGGATTTGTCTTTAGTCCTTACTTGGGAGCATACTGGTCTGCAACAGCCAGGACCAAACTCAGTGTTGTCAATTCAGAGCTATCAGAATGGAAAATCTACAGAAAGGCGGTAAGACAATCTGGAGAGGCGGCCGTCCACGAAATGATGGAACCTAGCACAGTTTATTTAGGTGAGTCTGATGGAGATATATCAAATGTAAAATTCCATTGTCGTTGCATAGAACGTAACAATTAACTCACCTCAAAACTATTCCACGTCTCGAACTTCCATACTTCAAGCACTTCTTCTGCTTTAATTGAATAAGGCTGAAAAACACGATTGGAAGAAACCAATTGAAAGGCTTTATTCTGCTCCAGATTTGGATAAACGAGTTTAAAAACCACCCCGTCATCTTTGGTAATGATAATGCAAGGAGTGCCGCTCTTGATATCGTTCCAGTCTTGAATGTAGGAGCCTGTTACCCAAGCATTTTCGGGTATCGGCAACATGCTATCTCCCTTTATCTGAAAGCACCTGTAGCTCTTATTCTTGGATAGAAACGGCAATTGAAACTTAGGTAGTTTCTCTACAAATTCAGGGTCGCCATAACCGTTGGCGTAACCTGCTTGCGCCTTGGTTGCCACCATTTCAATATTCTCGTTTCCCTCTTTATCGGTTGTGGTGGTCAGTACGCGAAGCTTCTGTCCTGTAATATCTACATCCATTCCGCGCTCAATTTCCGAAAGCTGAAATTCAGACAACTTGGTCAAATCATATCGCACCAAAGCATCTAAACTGATTTTAAAATGCTCCGCCATGCGAATCAATTTTACGAATGGTGGTTGTACTCCTTTCTCGTAACCAATTAACGTGGTGCGACTTAGCTCCAACATCTTGGCCAAGTCGGTTTGCGAAACACCTTTTCGCTTTCTCAGAAATTTCAGGTTTGTTGATAAATACACGTCTCAA